>JBKJMC010000251.1:0-13219 GCA_046596615.1 Ilumatobacteraceae bacterium
GGGCGGACGAAGAGCAGTGGCTAAGTGTCAACAACCGCGCGTTCGTCGAGCACCCCGAGCAGGGAGCGTGGACGCGAGAAGTTTTTCAATCGCGGGAGCGCGAGCCGTGGTTTAACGCCAACGGCTTCTTGCTGCACGAGATCGACGGCCAGTTAGTGGGATTTTGCTGGACGAAGGTGCACCTCGACAAGACGCCGGTGCTCGGTGAGATTTATGTAATTGCCGTCGACCCAGCACACGGCGGCAAGGGCCTGGGTCGAGCGCTCACGGTCGCCGGGCTCCAACACCTGAGCGATTTGGGCACAAGAATTGGCATGCTCTTCGTCGATTCCGAAAACACGCGCGCCGTGTCCATGTACAACGCGCTGGGTTTTACGACCCACCATGTGCAGCGTGCGTTCGTTGGCGACATTGGCCCGTCGAGCAAGTAGTTTTAGACTATGAGTTCATCACAAAATGAAACCGCACTGCCCCGCTGGTCTGTCACCGATGTTCACGAATCGTTCGACGCGCGTTCGTTCACCAACGCGATGGAACGCGCGGATGCCGAGGCCACCCGCCTCGAGTCGGCGTTCAACGAGCACAACATTCGCGCTATCGATCCACGAGGCGTAACGAGCGCCGACGGCGAGGCCGCCGACACGATCATCAAGCAATTCAATGAATTTGTCAAAGAGTCAGAGATCTTGGGGGCGTACGTTTACGCCACCGTCAGCACCGACTCGCGCCAAGAACGTGCCCAGGGCTTGCTCAGCGAACTAGAGACACTCGACGCCAAGGTCTCGCCGCTGCTGGCGCGCCTTGCCGACTGGGTCGCTTCGCTAGGCGCCGACGAATTGGCGACTGTCAGCCACGAAGCCAGCGAACACATCGGGCCGCTGCAACGACTTGCCGCGCGCGCCGCGCACCAAATGTCCGAGGCCGAAGAGGGCCTGTACAGCGAACTGAGCACGACGGGACTTTCTTCGTGGGGTCGGCTGCAGGCCGACATGACCTCGCAACTGACCACCAATGTCGACTTGCCGAGCGGAACTGTGGCGATGCCGATGGCCGCAGTTCGCGGCCTCGCCAGCAGCGGCGACATGGCGACACGCAAGGCCGCCTACGAAGCGGAGATGCGCGCGTGGCCGACAATTGCGGTCGCCTGCGCCGCGGCGATGAACAGCATCAAGGGCGACGCCAACATCGTCAACCGCCGACGCAATTGGGCGTCGCCGCTGGACGCCTCGCTTTATGGCAACAGCGTCAGTCGCGCGACGTTCGACGCGATGCAGGCCGCGGTGCATGCTTCGCTGCCAGACTTTCGCGCCTGGATGCGTGTCAAGGGCCAACTCAACGGCGACTCAAACGGATTGTCGTGGTGGAACATGCTTGCTCCAATCAGTTTCACCTCGGGCGAAATCACGTGGGATCAGGGCATCAGCCGCGTGCGCGGCGCATTCTCCGCTTATAGCGACAACCTTGCCGGCCTCGTCGATCGCTCAATCAACGAGAAGTGGCTCGACGCCGAACCGCGCGACGGCAAAGTTGGCGGCGCGTTTTGCATGTCTTTCGTTGACGATCGCTCGCTCGTGTTGCTGAACTGGAGCGGCAGCGTCGACTCGGCGCAAACAACGGCGCACGAACTCGGTCACGCCTACCACAACACGCAACTGGCGCAGCGCACGCCGCTGCAAAAACGCCTGCCGATGGCGCTAGCCGAGACCGCCAGCATCTTTTGCGAGACCCTCGTGGTCGAAGATGGGCTCTCGCGACTGAAGGGCGATGAGCGCTTGGCACTTCTCGACGTCGATCTGCAGGGAGCCGCCCAGGTTGTCGTCGACATTCACAGCCGCTTTTTGTTCGAGACTGAAGTCTTTGCGCGCCGGCAGCGGCGCACGCTCGGCGTGAGCGAACTCAACGAGATCATGCTCAATGCGCAGGTCAGCGCGTACGGCAACGGCATCGATCAATCGACAGCCCACCCGCACATGTGGGTGCTCAAGCCGCATTACTACGGCTCGCATTTCTATAACTGGCCGTACACGTACGGTTTGCTGTTTGGCCTCGGCTTGTATGCGCGCTATCAACAAGACCCAGAGCGATTTCGTGGCGGATACGACAGCGTGTTGTCGCGTGCCGGCATGGACACCGCCGAGCAGCTCGGTCAATCGTTTGGCATCGATGTCACCAGCGAGGCATTCTGGACGGCGAGCCTTGATGTTTTGCGCGCTCGCATGGCTGACTACGCAACGCTCGCCGCCCCGCACCTGTAATTTGATGCAATGAGTGCAGGCAATTTTTTTCGGGAGCTGCTTGAGTTGAGTCGGCAGGCTTCCGACTCCTTTGACATGCGAATTTCGACTTTCTCCGCCGCAGAGCAGATCGGGCTCATTCTGAAAGTTGGAATTGCCGCATTACTCGGCGGCATCATCGGCTGGGAGCGTGACCGCGCCGGCAAGAGTGCCGGCATCCGCACTCACATGCTCGTCGCCGCCGCCTCGGCACTTGCGGTCGGTCTTGGCGAACTAGCAGTGAGCGCCGCAAACAACGGTGATCCGACTCGAATGATGCACGCGGTCTTCACCGGTATCGGATTCATCGGCGGCGGCATGATTTGGACCTCGAGAAAAGCGAACGGACCGCTTGGACTGACGTCGGCAGCGACAATTCTCCTTGTGGCTGGGCTCGGGGCCGCTGTTGGGCTGGGAGCCCCAATTGTCGGCGCTGCGGTTTGTATTTTGGCGCTCGCAACTTTGTGGGGAGTACGAGCGTTGGAGGTGACCATCGCCGCCCATCGACCGACCGATATCACAGGTCTGCGTGAAGACGATGGCCCGTGAGCACTAACTTAGGCTTCTAATCTTTTGTCAGGTGATGAACAAAGTCACCGGATGCGAGCGGCTTGCTCGATTTTAGGCGCATACCAGAATTCTCGACGAGGGATCGTATGTCCCGCCGATTGCGCTCTTTGCCACCATTTGTCAGCACGGCCATTAGCACGTCGGAACTAGTGGCGATGTCGCGACGCGGTTTACGCGGATGATCGTTCTCGACAACCAGGATTCGACTGTCCTTGGCGGCCGCAATCGCCACATTTGCCAAAATTATGCCGGCGTCATGATCATTCCAGTCGTGGATCACATTGACCAGTAGGTATACATCACAACTGGCAGGAACTGAAACAAACGCGTTACCGCCGACCGCGGTGAGGCGTGGATGAGAACGAACGCGAGATATTACTTCGGGAAGGTCGAACACGATCCCCTTAAGTGTCGGCTCTAATTCGAGCAGACCAATGAGCAACTCGCCTGTGCCGCCGCCGACATCGCAAACGGATCGAACCGCTGCCCAGTCGATTGCACTATGGAGCGTGAGTGCATGCATTCGCGCACCAGCACTCATTGCTTCGTCAAACTCGGCCCAACGCCGAGGATGATGCTGCATCCAATGAAAGAACGACTCTCCGTTCGTCTCAGCGAAGGTATCACCGACCCGAAGATCGAAATATTTTATGGCATCGACCACCTCGTCGCCTCCAGCAAATTGGACCCATGCGTGCCAACCACCAGGATGATCGGTGCGCAAAAACTCCGTTACGCGTGTGGGTCGCACCCGACCACGACGGTCTAGTCGCAACCAACCACGAGCCGCAGCAAATCGAACAATTGGCTCTAGCCGAACTACGTTTGCCCCAATTTGACGAGCTAGATCCTCAAGGCTCATCGGCGATCTCAACGCATCGGGTATTCCGACGCGGCAAAGCAACACCAATACCCGATGTTCGAGAATTCCAAATAGACCCTCCAAAATCTTCACCGGAGGTGGGGCAATGGCCGAATGAACCCAACCAACCCAGCCCCGCGTCGCGCTGAATGCTCCGGCAACTCGGGCGGGCGGTATCCGGGGAACACCGAGAACCTCCGATGGGATCGGTGGGTTTGTATTTGGGGTCATGCCAGGATGGTACCTGTCATCTCAATGGAGATGAAACGGCTGTCAGTAAACTCAAACCGTGCCAAGTCTTTACGACGCGACCCGCGAAGACTTCGCGGCGCTTCTCGTTGGCCAACCCGACTACCGACTCAAGCAAGTCTGGGATGGCCTATATCAGCAGTTTGCCGAGCCGTCGCAATTGCTGACCATCCCGGCAGCGATGCGCTCTTCAATAGACGAAAACTTCGCCGCGGCACTGACGCCGGTAACGCAGCAATCCAGCGACAAAGGCGACACAGTCAAATTCTTGTGGAACTTGACCGACGGCAACCACCCCATCGAAACAGTTTTAATGCACTACAAGGAACGCGCCACCGTTTGCGTCAGCACGCAAGCCGGGTGCGCGATGGCGTGCGGGTTTTGCGCCACGGGCCAGGCGGGGTTCACGCGACAATTGACCACCGGCGAAATCGTCGAGCAAGTAATTCACGCCGCGCGCCAGAGCGCCAAGCGTAAGCAACGACTCGCCAACGTCGTGTTTATGGGAATGGGTGAACCGCTTGCCAACGAGGCGGCGGTGTGGGGCGCGGTCGAACGGTTGCACCACGACGTTGGCATATCGGCGCGCCACCTCACGATTTCTACTGTCGGCATAATTCCAGGCATTCGCACATTGTCCGAGCGGCCACTGCCAGTCAATCTGGCGGTTAGTTTGCACGCGGCGCGCGACGCGCTGCGCGACGAACTCGTGCCGATTAATAAGCGCTACCCTCTCGCCGATTTAATGGAGGCCTGCGCCGAATACTTGAGCAAAAAGAATCGCCGTATCAGTTTTGAGTGGGCGATGATCGAGGGAGTCAACGATCAGCCGCGCGATGCGCGCGAGTTGGCCAGGCTGTGCCTGCGCTTGCGACCATCTGCGCACGTCAACCTAATACCGCTAAACCCAACGCCCGGCTACGCGACTCGCGGTACTTCGCCCCAAGGAGTGCGAGATTTCGCGGCCCAACTTGAAGACCTGCGCGTGAATGTGACAATCCGCCGCAACCGCGGTACTTCGATCGACGCAGCCTGCGGCCAACTCGCGGCCGGGCAGCCGATCGCACTGTCGGCAAAGCGCGGCGCCTAAAACTAATTCTTTGCAAGTAGTTGCAGCAACCGCTCACGACCGCGACTAATCTGCTCGGCCAGCAGTCGCTCGAGCACGCCGCCGCTAAATAGCGCTCCGCCGTAGTGCAAGTGAACGCTTAGAGTTGATCCGCTGACTGTGCTCATGACGTTCGCGGTTAACACCCATTGCGAATGACGGCGCGAGGCCAATTCGCGGCGTTCGAACACGACTCGGCCAGAATTTAAAAAACTAGGCCGTTGGTCGCCCGGGCTTTGGTCGCTAGCGCGCACCATCCGCAGCCGCTTTGAGCGAGCGAAGGGACCGACCTTGCCGCGCAACTCAACGACCCACGCGCAATCCTCGCCCTGTTGGGTCTGATCAACTTGAACTCTGTGCACGATGTCTAACCACATCGGATACGACGCCAAGTCGCGCACCAGCGCGTACATCGCCTCGCTCGAAGCCGGGGCATCTAAGGTCGCAGTTACATCCACAAATAGTTACGGAATATCGTTTTCATTGAACGGCTCGCGCTCGAGATCGGTGTCGTCGAGTTCGGCACTGTCGCTACCGAAGTCCCCGTCGTCGGGGCGCACTACACGCAGATTTGTTTTGGTGTCGTCAAGGCCGAACGCTCGGCTCATCAATCGACCCCTTGGACGCAACACTCCTCCGAGGTCGTCCTGCTTATCGAATTGCGGCGTCCACGCAATCGCTTTGGTTTCGGCAAGTGCGGTTTCGGCAAGGTCGGCGGCGGCCGGGTGTCGTCTGGATGGCTCGGAAGCGACTAGCGAAACTTCGACATCGTCAAACGATTCTGGTTTTGGGGCGCTCGCGGATTTTGACTTTTTGCCGCGAGCGGGCCCGATGTTAACGATCTTTTCCTTGGCCGGCGCACTAAATAATCGCGGCGCGGCCTCGCGGCGGTCGTCTATCGACCATCCCTTGGGCACGGCCAGCGCATCTGCATGCCGGCGACAAAGCGCATTAGCGCGCGATCCAACAGGCATCGGGCCTTTCTCTAGCCATACCAAGAGTTGAATTGGATTAAAGCCGTACAACACCTCTGCAGGGCCGGAGCACCCGGGTCGTTCGCACTGCTTGGACACGCTAAAACTTTACTCACTATTCATTTGAGCGGCGTGATAGCCGCCGACCAAAACTACTTCTAGTGGGCGATATGGGCCTCGATCCCACGACTTCCACGATGTGAACGTGGCGCTCTTCCGACTGAGCTAACCGCCCGAGAGCCAAAAGACTAGCGGAGGCTCTAGTTACGAACAACGCAGGCTAGGCCCAAGCCTTGGCGGTCTCTTATCGCCTCGGTGTCGCGCGGGCATGGCATGTCGAAACCGACGACTTGCTGTACGACTCCAACATGGGCATCCTCGCAGCGCACTTCGACTGCGGCGAGATTGCCGTCTATAACTATGCAGGAACCTGGGGCCAACAAGCCATCTGGGCCAGCAGGAACTGCGGGCTTGCTCATCGTGTCGAGGACCAAAATGGCGAGGATGCCGAGGAAAGCGAGTACGAGCAAAAAGCGCCATGGAATCTTGGCGCGCTCAATATTTTGCCCGACTTCTCTTCTAGTTGTAGTTTCCCAGCCGAGTTCACTCTCATTGATTTCAGTCTCAGTGGCAACGGCAGATGCCGCGTCGTACTCGCGCCGCCGTACTGGGTCTGACAACACCGCCCATGCCTGCGAGATTTCGGCAATGCGCGACGACGCGTTCGTTTTTGATGTTTCCGAAGAGCCGGTCGCAAAACCCGGCGCCGTGTCGGGATGGGCCTCGCGAGCACATCGACGATAGGCGTCGCGAATTTCATTCTTGCTCGCCCGTAAACCAACACCTAAGACTTCGTAATGATTTTTCTCTGGTCCGGACATCAGTAAATGAGGAACACTACTTGGCTTCGCCGAAACTCGCCCCTATGAGCCGCCGGTAAGAGTGGCCGCAATGTTGCTAGTGGATTCGCCACCACGGCGCAGGACCACCGCGACGAACCACAGCGCGCTTAGGGTGACCACGAATAGGAGCGCGGCGCCGACACCCCAGAACGGCTTGATAGTGCTCTTTGTGGCGCCCAACAGGGCGACGGGAAATGTAGTCGAGCCGGCCTCGCTAATCAGGGTCGAGATCACAGCGTTGTCCAGGCACAGGGCGAACGAAAGCAGGCCACCCGCAATAAGTGCCGAGGCGATCAGCGGCATCGTGATCTGTCTGAATGCGCGAGCCGGTGGAGCGCCGAGGTCTGCGGCCGCCTCTTCGAGGGAATTGTCGAGGCCAGCCAGGCGCGCGCGAACGATCAACGTGACAACCGCGCTCGCATACAGCGACTGACCAACCCACAATTTATTGATTCCACCATTGAAGGGTCCCCATCCGTGTTTGAACGGATAACCAAGAATCGGAACACCACCAATGCGCGGAAACCAAGTTGCGAGCGCGATGGCGTCCATGATCTCTGGCGTAACGAGGATCAAGAACACGGTGGCCATGAAAACTTTTGTCCAGTTGCCCGGGCGACGCGCGAGCGCCACGCCCGATGTTCCCCCAAGGATCACCGCGATGATTGTTGCGCCGAATGCGGCGATAAAGGAGTTGCGAATCGAGTCGCCAACGCCTACGAAGTCGAAGATGCCGCGGTACCAATCAGTATTTAATCCATTGACGATCGCCGCGATGGCGAAAGACGCAGGCCCGATCCATCCGAGCATGCGTTTCGGCACAGCGGTATATTTCTGCAGAGCCTTGCGCCCGATGATGCCAGCACCAATAATCGCCGCAAACAAAACTATTACCGAAATTGCCTTCGGTCCATTAAATAGTTCGCCCCACCACTTGGTGCTCACCCTCCCCGACCAAATTGTGAATGATGAGCCATAGTTAAAAGAGTGCAATATGACGAGCAGGATCGGGATAAACAGGAATACGAGCACGAGGCCAGTCCACAACCCGAGCAATTTTGAGAGCACCTGAAATCGAACCAACGGGCGACGGTAGTCGTGCGCAGCCTTGCTTGCCGACCGCGAATGGATCATGCGCCGCTCGTATTGGGTTAGCGGCGTGAACAGCTGAGTGAGGCGCGGTATCAACCAGACGATCAACGCCCCTACGAGCAGCGTCAGCAGCACCGCCCCGATCATCAGGATCGCCATCGCCGAGCCGAGCGGCCAGTTTTGGGCGCCGCTGAATTGCGACGCGATCATCGCTCCGATCATGTTGCCCTTGGCGCCACCGAGCACGGTGGCCGTTACATAGTCTCCGCACATCGGGATAAATGTGAGCAGAACCCCAGCGGCGATGCCCGGCGCGGCGAGCGGAAGTGTCACGCTGAAGAATGTGGCAACGCGGCCAGCACCAAGATCTTTACTGGCCTCGCGCATCCTCACATCAATTCGATCGAGGGCCACAAACAGGGGCAGGATCATGAACCCGAGGTAGTTATACACGATCGCAATCTGCACGGCCGTCGGCGTTTCGAGAATTTGGATGCCCTGACTGCCAATCCATCCCATTTCAACGAGCCACTTCGAGAACGTTCCGTTAGGCGCGAGCGGAATTCGCCAGGCGACAGTGCGAATCAAGAAACTCGTAAAACTCGGCACGACAACGAGCGCAAGGATCACCGCCTTCCAGCGCTCGGCAACTTTGAACGCGGCGAAATACGCGACGGGCAATCCAATGAGCAGGCACAAAAGGGTTGCCAACACCGAAATACGAAGCGTCGCCCGAAACGTTCTAAAGAAGGTTTCGTCAAAGACCTTGCCGTAACTTTGCCCAGACAGATGACTGAAGTCAACTGGAATTAGCTTTGAAGAGTCTTTTGTGCCAAATGAGTAAAAGACAATAAATGCGATCGGCATGCCAAAGAACAGCAGATACCAAATAATTGAAGGCAGCGCGAGCAAATACTTCGGCGCGCGCCGCCTTCTACGAATCGTTGCACTGACCGCGACGGTCACGCCAGATCAGCCACCAGCCTGGGCCTTGGCCTTGTTCAAAATGTCAACGAGACGATCGATTGATGTGTTGATCACTTGCGTTTGCATCGTCTTGACCTGGTCGTCACCGAAGAAAATAATTTCAGGGAACGGCAATTGCGGTGCCAACTCAGAAATCAGTTCGCTCATATTCTTCATTCCGGTGTGATAGCCGTGGTACGAAAGGTCTTGCACAGAGATCTCCGGAACCAAGTCCCAGTTGATCCACGCATGCGCCGCCTCTGGGTTTGGCGCCCCTACAGGAATGCAGTAATTGTCCATCCACAATTCTGTGTTCGGGCTTCCGAGCACCCATTTCCAGTCGTCCGGATTTCCGCCAGCATCGGCAATACGGGCGTACGCCTGGCGAGCATCGCCGTTCCACGCCATCGAGATTATGTAAGCGCCCTCTGCAAGTTTCGTGCTTGGGTAGCTGTCAAACGCCTTCACATGCTTGGCGAAATCGTCGACGAGAAACTTCTCGCAGGCGTCGAGCTGGGCGGTGTCCTCTGTGTTCCAATTAATTCCGTTGGCCCAGAAATACATGCCGCCGAAATTCGCGGCCGTGTCAATTATGGAACAGTTTCCGCTGGCCTCATCCATGCAGACATCTATGAAGTCCTGCCATGTTGTAAGTTCGCGCGAGATCTTTGACGAGTCGTAGAAATAACCAGTACTGCCCCAGTCCTTGCACACCGAGTAGTCATTGGCTAAGTCCCAATCACGACCAAGATAGAGCGGATCAACGTTAGCCATGTTCGGAAGCTTCGACTTGTCGAGTTTTTGAAGAAGACCCTTCTGAATCATCTGCGGAATGTACGGCCCAGTTGGTACGACAATGTCGAACCCGCTGTTGCCGCCGCTGGCGGCCAACTTGGTGATCAAGTCTTCGTTGCTTGCGTAGTAGTCGACCTTCATTGTCATTCCAAGCGTCGACTCGGCGAGAGCGCCGACAAGAGCCGGGTCGTTGTAGTCGCCCCACGTGTACATGGCCAAGGTTCCCGAGGCCTGATTGATGACGCGGCTCCAGTCGCCCGAGGCGAGGCCATCTTCTCCCCCGGCAGCAGCCGTGCTGTCGCTTGCCGCGATGTCACTATCAGATCCACCGCACGCGGCGAGAACAAACGCGGCGCCCGCAGAGATCGTGCCGATTTTTAGAAAAGCGCGGCGCGATAATTTTTCGCGAAATGCTTCCGGTGCCAGCATGTTTAGTTGTTTGCCCATGATTTTTCTCCTATTCGGTTGTTTATAAATATAATTTGTCGCTGCTGCTTACATCGCTATGAGGCCTCGGCAAGGACAACGCCCGCTTGACGAGCGGAGAACAAGTAAACGTCATCGGCCGACCAACCGCACCAGACGCTGTCGCCGACCTCAAAGCGAGCAAGGTTGGCGCGCGGCACGAGCACCAAAATATCGCGATCGCCCGTGGTCAAAACGTATTGCAAGACATCGCCGAAATAAGCCACGCCTGCCACCTTGGCAGACACGGAGTTCGTGGCCGCGGTGGGGGGCTCGGCCGTCAGGCGAATGCACTCCGGGCGCACCGCAGACAGCGCGGCCTCGCCGTTGGGCACGTTCTCTTCCGGCCTCGTGGCGACGAACACGACACCAGTATCCGATATTGCACCTAGTTCGGTGGCGACGCCCTGCCAGAAATTATTTCGTCCGATAAAGCCGGCGACGAAAGCGGAGGTCGGGTGTTCGTAGACCGTCTCGGGATCGCCGAGTTGTTCGATATGGCCGTCGAGCATGATCGCGATGCGATCGGACATCGACATCGCCTCTTCCTGATCATGCGTAACGAAAATAAAGGTAATGCCAAGGCGACTCTGTAGAAGCTTCAGTTCGATTTGCATCTCTTCGCGCAGCTTGCGGTCGAGCGCGCCGAGTGGCTCGTCGAGAAGCAAGATCCCCGGTCGGTTGACTAGCGCTCGAGCAACGGCGACGCGCTGTTGCTGGCCTCCAGAGAGTTGGCGCGGCTTGCGCTCGCCTAGTTTCGACATCTGCACCATGTCCAGCGCCTCGGCAACTCGGGTGTTGATTTCCGACTTAGCGACACCCTTTTGGCGCAACCCGTAGGCCACGTTTTCGGCAACGCTCATGTGCGGAAATAGCGCATAGTGCTGAAACACCGTGTTGACATCGCGTTTGTGGGGCGGCACACCCTGCACCTCGACGCCGCTGATCTTGATGAATCCGGAGTCGGGCTGTTCGAACCCAGCCAACATTCGCAGTGTCGTGGTTTTACCGCATCCGCTCGGGCCAAGAAGCGAGAGAAACTCGCCGGGTTTGACCTGCAAGTCAATGCTGTCGACAGCCACGACTTCACCGTAATTTTTGCTCACGCCTATTAACTCGACAGAACCCCGTTCGCCCGCTTCCCCCATCTTTATTCCTAACTCTGAAGGTTGATCATCACGTGCTTGAGACGCGTGTAATCATCCAGAGCGTAGGCGGAGAGATCTTTGCCGTAGCCGGACTTCTTGTATCCGCCATGGGGCATCTCGGCCACCATCGGGATGTGGGTGTTTACCCACACGCAGCCGAAATCAAGATTCTTGATCATGCGCATCGCTTTGCCCAGGTCGCGAGTCCAGACCGACGAGGCCAGGGCGTACTCAACGCCGTTGGCCCACTTCAGCGCTTCTGCTTCGTCGCTGAACTTTTGCACCGTGATTACTGGCCCGAATATTTCGTTCTGGATCATCTCGTCGTCTTGCCTCAGGTCGCAGACAACTGTTGGCTCGAAGAAAAATCCCTCGTTGCCGATCTTTGACCCGCCGGCGACAACCCTGGCGTGCTTCGGCACACGATCGATAAAGCCACCAACCTTGCCGAGGTGGCTGGCGTTATTGAGTGCGCCGTACAAGACATCTTCGTCCGGTTTGCCGGTCTTGGTCTTCTTGGCCTGCTCGGCGAGCGCGGCCACGAAGTCGCCGTAAATTTTTGGCCCGGCGATCACGCGCGTTGCGGCGGTGCAGTCCTGACCGGCGTTGAAGTAACCGGTCATGGCGATCGTTTCGACGGCTAGGTCGATGTCGGCATCGTCAAAAATAATTACGGGAGCCTTGCCGCCCAGTTCGAGATGCACGCGCTTGAGACTCTTCGAGGCGGCCTCCGCGACTTCCATACCCGCGCGCACCGAGCCAGTAATCGAGACCATGCTCGGCGTTTCGTGCGTGACCATGCCGCGACCAGTATCGCGGTCGCCGCAAATTACGTTGAGGACGCCCGGTGGTAAGACCTCGGCACAAATTTTGGCGAGAAGTGCCGTCGATGCCGGCGTGGTGTCGCTTGGCTTGAGCACCGTCGTATTGCCAGCGGCGATCGCGGGGATGAACTTCCACACGCCCATCATCAACGGATAGTTCCAAGGCGCGACCTGCGCGCAAACGCCGATCGGTTCGCGGCGCACGTAGGAGGTGAAGTTAGTCATGTACTCGCCCGCGCTCTTGCCCTCAAGGTTGCGCGCGGCGCCGGCGAAGAATCGAATCTGGTCCAACATTGGTGGCACTTCTTCTGAAAATGTGATCGCCCGAGGCTTGCCGGTGTTTTCAATTTCGGCCTCGATCAGATCGGTCATATTTGCTTCCATCACGTCAGCGATGTCGTTGATCGCCTTTTGCCGCATCGACGGCGTCGAATGCTTCCACGAATCGAAGGCGGCGGCGGCCGCCTTCATCGCGTCGTCGATGTCGCCCTCGCGCGAAAGCGCGGCCGTCGCGTATTGCTTGCCGGTACTTGGGTTGATTACCGGGGTAGTTGCACCGTCTCTAGCTGCCACTTCCTTGCCATTGATGAAGTTATTAAAGGATTTCATGACTCAACACTAACCAATCGAACCCATCGGCTAGACATATGTGATGAGCAACGACGCTCCCGTGATCAAAACGCTAGGCGTTCCGAAAGAGGTCAAGGCCTCGGAAGGACGAGTTGCGATCACCCCAGACGGCGTGCGCGAATTTGAACGGCTCGGCATTGAGGTGTTTATCGAGAGAGGTGCCGGCGAAGCTGCATCGCTTGCGGACGCCGACTACATCGCCGCCGGGGCAACCATTGTGTCGACCGCCGCAGACGCCTGGGGTCAACAGATGGTCGTCAAAGTAAAAGAGCCCAAGGCCGAAGAGTTCGGCTTCCTCAGAGACGACCTGACCTTATTCACATATCTTCACCTGGCCGCGTACCCGAACGTTGCCGTGGCG
>JBKJMC010000237.1:0-3976 GCA_046596615.1 Ilumatobacteraceae bacterium
CTTTCAAGACACGGGGATACTCGTCGATCCGCACACCGCGGTCGGCATCGCATCCACCGAGGCCTGCGCCGAACCGGGCATACCTACTATTACCCTCGCCACCGCGCACCCCGCCAAGTTCCCCGACGCCGTGATGCGCGCAACGGGCCTCGAACCGCCGTTGCCTGAGCACCTGGCCGATATCTACGAGCGCGCCGAGCACAGCACAGATCTGCCCAACGACCTTGCGACCGTCAAGGCCTTCGTGGCGGCGCGCAAGTAAAAGTCGATAATTGTTGCCGCATCGCCTTCTGGTGCGGTACAATTTGACTCACCTCAGAATCCTGAGAAAACCCGCAGTAAGCGACGCAGAGTTTCGCGTTCCGCGCAGCGGTTTAACTGGTAAAGCGCATCAATACAAACATTCGCTCATACCAGGGCAAACAAAACGCAAATTGCAATAACTAAAGAAAGCAGGACTTGTGGCCTCTGGAGCCCTTGAACAATCCGCACTCGAAGCGAAGGATCGCGAGCAGTTGGTGGCAATCGCCTCTGCGCTCGGCGTGAAATCGGCGGCGCGTGCTAAAAAAGCAGACCTCATCGACTTGATACTCGATTCGACTAAGCCGGCAGCCGTCGAGGCTAAGCCCGCCAAAGTCGCGGAGACTGCATCGAACTCGTCACCGTCATCGGCGGCATCGGTGTCGTCGTCATCTTTAACTACAACGCCACGCGCCCTGGGTGCCAATGGCGAAGCACTTTCTGAATGGGAGATCGAACTAGCCGAGCACGAGGGCACTCCGATCGCCCCAGATGCTCGTCGCGCTAGCGAGACCCCCACGCCAAATCGAGGTAACCGCTCGAACAATCAGAGTGGGTACCAGCGTCAGGGCCAGAACCCGCGTTACAACAACAGCAATAACAACAGTAACGACGAAGCCGACCGCAACCGCCGCCGCCGCCGCCGTCGTGGCAAAGGCCCTCGCGACGAGGGCCCGCAAGGCAACGATCGGTACGAGTCGTCTGATTCGCAGCCTCAGCCAGAGAGCAACGAGCCAATTAGTACAGAGCCAGTTGCAGTTACTGGATATTTGGATTTGCGCGACGAGGGCTACGGCTTCCTGCGCGTGAATGGTTATCTCTCTAGCAGTGACGACGCCTACGTGTCGGTTCGACTTACACGCCAGTACAACTTGCGCAAGGGCGACCAGGTTACCGGCATGGCCAAGCCAGCTGGACGAAACGAAAAGAATCCAGCGATGCTAGATGTTGCCACTATCAATGGCGTCGACGTCGACAAGATGAAGGCGCGCCCTCGATTTGAAGATCTCACGCCGCTTTTCCCAGACTCGAAGCTGCTGCTCGAGAATTCTGCCGACCCAAACAACATGACGGCGCGAATAATTGACTTGATCTCGCCGATCGGCAAGGGTCAGCGCGGCATCATTGTTTCACCGCCAAAGGCCGGCAAAACGACGGTTATGAAGACGATTGCAACTTCGATCGAGCGCAATCACCCCGAGGTCAAGCTCATCGTGTTGCTGATCGACGAGCGTCCAGAAGAAGTTACCGACATGCGGCGCACGGTCAAGGGAGAAGTTATCGCCTCGACGTTCGACAGGCCGTCGGAGGAGCACACTCAGATCGCCGAGTTGTGCATCGAAAAGGCCAAACGCATGGTCGAGATGGGGCAAGACGTGGTCATTATTTTGGACGGGATCACTCGCTTATCGCGCGCCTACAACTTGGCCGCGCCTGCAACTGGCCGAGTCATGTCGGGCGGAATCGACGCTGGCGCCTTATACCCACCAAAAAAATTCTTCGGCGCAGCGCGCAACATTGAAGAGGGCGGCAGCCTTACGATTTTGGCCACCGCACTTGTCGAGACGAACAGCCGCATGGACGACGCAATTTTCGAAGAGTTCAAGGGCACCGGCAACATGGAGCTTCGCCTTGACCGTAAGGGAGCCGAGCGACGTATCTACCCGGCCATCGATGTCGATGCGTCAAGCACTCGTCACGAGGAGTTGCTGTTTGATCGCAAGCAATTGCAAATGGTCTGGAAGTTGCGCCGCGTACTCAGCGGTTTAGCCGCTGACGGCAACGCGGCACCTGGCCTTGAGTTGCTCATTGATCGTCTCAAGACCTTCAAGAACAACGACGAGTTTCTCACCGAAATCGCCAAACAGCCTTCGGCGTAAGCCGAGGTTACGGCTGTGGCAAACGATTACGATGCGCGTGTCGCATCGCTGCGATTGCGATCACTGGTCGCGACGGCCCCGGTTGTAACGGCCGCAGCAACAACCAGCGAAAAAAACAAGCTTGACGCAATTGATTTTGTCCTGGGCGCGGCAGCCATCGACGGTTCGATCGGCTGGGTCTTGCTCACGCAGTCCGCCCAGACCGGGCTCGGCCCAGCATTGTTGTTGATGAACAAGAACAAGTTGCGCAGCGTCAATGTGATTGTCGACGATCTCGATGTGGCTGCCGTACTGGCGAGGCGGGCAAAGCTGTTCGAACTAAATATTTCTGTTTGGTTTGTTCGCGACAACCAACTAGTTGCCGCTGCGCCGGCAACCGTTGGCGCGAATCTGACCGCGTCGAGCGAGCACCTTAAGTTCGCGCCAATGATCGAGCGGTCGGGGGCGGACCTGATTTGCGAGCATGGAGTCTTATCGGGCGAGGTTTTGGGTCTCGAAGTATGTCGCGTTGTTGACGACGTGGCGGATGCCGCTGGCAGTCGGGACGCGCGCATCGAGATCGGCGTTGGCGCGCATGACCGCGAGATGTTTCAGATGGTCAACGGCCGCCAGGCAACTCCCGAGTCGCTGGCTAAAGTCGTAAGTACAGTGCGCAGTCACCGGCAACCCGGCGCGCCAAGGCATCCGCTCAATCAACTTGGTGCAGAACGGTTGTATCGCGAGATCTTGATCGCCGACCCGCAACTAATCGGCGCGGCTAATTTGAAGCGCGCTGAACCTCCAATCGCACGCGAAAATCTCAAGGACCCAACGCCATGCGTGGCGATCGGTGAATCGAATGCCCGCACGGTTGTTGTTGTGTGTAGTGCGATCATCGATACCGATCTGGTTGCATTCGCCGCCGATGCGCGACTTCGCTTGGCGCCAAACGCCGAGCTCGTGCTCGCTGTCGCGCCGAACAACATATTGCCTTCGATGCAAGAGTTGGCGTCGTCGTTGCGCAATCCAGCGAGATTCGTCGTTGTAAATCAATTTCGCTCCTGAACACGGCGTAGCCTAATTGTCGTGCTCGAACGACTTGCGCAGATCGAAACCGAATATCGCGAATTAGAGGCGAGTTTGGCGAGCCCCGAAGTGCTAGGCGATCAGGCCAAGTTGCGCGATGCCTCACGTCGCTACAAGCAACAGACACCGCTGGTCGAGTGCATCCGCGAGTATCAATTCACCGAGGGCAACTTGCAGGCGGCCGGCGAATTGCTCGCCGATGCGACCGGCCCAGAACGCCAACAATTGCAGGACGAGTCAGACTTGGCGCGGGTGCGCCTAGGCGAGTTAGAAGAGCACCTCAAGTTGTTATTGCTACCGGTAGACCCCAACGACGGCAAGAACCTGATCGTCGAAATTCGCGGTGCCGAAGGCGGCGAAGAGGCCAACCTATTCGCGCACGATTTGTTCGACATGTACAAGGCCTACGCCGTGAAGCAGGGTTGGGCCTTCGAGGTGTTGTCCCTCGACAATTCGCCAATGGGCGGCATCAATCAGGCGGTCGTCTCGATCAAGGGCGAATCGGCGTGGACGCGAATGCGTTTTGAGGGCGGCCCGCACCGGGTGCAACGAGTGCCCGTAACCGAGAACCAGGGTCGTATCCATACTTCATCGGCGACCGTGATGGTCTTACCGGAAGCAGAAGAAGTAGACCTACATATCGACGAAAAGGATTTGCAAATTGATGTCTACCGCGCCAGCGGCCCAGGCGGCCAGGGCGTTAACACAACTGACTCGGCCGTGCGCATCAC
>JBKJMC010000090.1:0-3687 GCA_046596615.1 Ilumatobacteraceae bacterium
TGGGAAGCGCTGATTCTCGACGAGCCCACCAACCACCTCGACCTCGACGCCATCGCCTACCTAGAAGAGTGGCTCGCTAATTATCGCGGCGGCCTGATTTTGGTTACGCACGACCGCCATGTGCTCGATCGGGTCACCAACAAGGTCCTTGAGATCGACCGCGGCACCGCATACATGCACATGCCGGCCGGTAAAAACGCGGGTTCCGGCTACGCCGCCTACCTCGCCGGCCGCATCGAGCGCGAAGAACGCGCTGCCACCGCCGAACAAGTGCGCAAGAACCTGGCACGAACCGAACTGGCGTGGCTGCGTCGCGGCGCTCCCGCGCGCACGACAAAGCCAAAAGCACGGATTAGTGCGGCCAAACTTTTGATCGCCCGTAAAGCCGACGGCCCAGCTCGCGCCGGCGAACTCGGGCTGTCGCTCGGCAGCCAACGCCTCGGCTCGAAGGGAATCGAGTTGCACGGTGTCGCCTTTTCTTGGCCGGCGACAGCCAACGCCGCCGAGCATCAGATCTTGCACGCGTTTGATTACAAACTCGAGCCAGGCGATCGCCTCGGCATCGTCGGTCCCAATGGCGCGGGCAAGAGCACGCTGCTCGACCTAGTCTCGGCGCGACTCACGCCAACCGGCGGCTCGATAGAAATCGGCGCAACTGTCAAGGTCGGCTATTACGACCAACTCGGTCGCGACCTCAACCCAACGCAAACCGTGCGCGCCGCGATCGCGGGCGACAAGGGCAACCCGTCGATTGAAGACAACAACCTGATGCGCAAGTTTTGGTTCGACGGTGACGCGCAGTTCGCGCCGATCTCGACCCTGTCTGGTGGCGAGCGTCGCCGCCTGCAACTGCTGCTCACGCTGATCGAACAACCCAACGTCTTGTTGCTCGACGAACCAACCAACGATCTCGACCTCGACACGTTGCGGGCACTCGAAGAGTACCTAGACGACTGGCCAGGCATCGTTGTTGTCGTCAGCCACGACCGTGTGTTTCTCGACCGTACGGTGATCGATGTGCTCGCGCTCGACGGAGAAGGCAACACGACAATCGTTGTTGGCGGCGTTGGTGGCTGGCTCAAACAGCACGGCGCGCAAGCATCTAAGCAGGCCGTGCCAACTTTGCGCACGGCGCCAGTCGTTAACGCCACGCAGGCGCAAAAGCCAAGACCGTCGAAGAGCCCGAGCACGCTGCGGCGACTGCTCGGCCAGAACGAGAAGACGCTCGCGCAGGCCACCGAAAAGAAGAACAAACTCGAGCACGAACTTGCCAAAGCAGGCAGTGATCATCTCGAACTCGCCCGCGTAAGCGCCGAACTCGCGTTCGCCCAATCCGCCGTCGACAGAGCCGAAGAGACCTGGCTCACAATCGCCGCCGAGGCCGAGGCTCAGGGCATTTCGCCGACTAGTTAAACGCTGCGGTTTAAGCGCCGAGCCTGCGATAGAAATCTGCTGGTGCGACGACGTCGTCGCGGGTCAGCTCGCTGACGTTCGACCTGCCAAGACCCAGCAATGCCGAGTCGATGCCGCCACGCAAAATATCAAGCACGTTTTCGACACCGGGCTGGCCGTTAGCAGCCAAACCCCACAGATAGGCGCGACCGATCATCACGGCCCGTGCGCCTAGCGCGAGCGCCTTAACAACATCGCTGCCGCGGCGTACGCCGCCATCCATCACTACTTGAATCTGACTGCCGACGGCCTCTGCAATCGCAGGCAGCGCACGAATTGGTGCTGGCGTGCCATCTAAATTGTTGCCCCCGTGATTCGAAACCGACAGCGCGGTCGCTCCGAGGTCGACGACTCGCTTGGCGTCATCTATTCGGCCGATGCCCTTGACCATGAAGTTGCCGCCCCACTGCTCGCGCAACCAGGCGACGTCCTCCCACGACGGCAGCGGCGTCTGCATCCATTCGTAATAGGCGCCGAAAAATGTCGGAGCCTCTTCGCCGGGCCGTGCCATGTTTGGCGCCCTGAGATCTGGGAAGCGGCCCTTCTTGGCGAACGACCACAACCACTCGGGCCGCGCGAGCACCTCAGGGGCGAGTTTGAGCATCGCCTTGAGATCAATCTTTTCAGGGATCCAGGGGCTGCCCCAGTCGCGACCGTTAGAAAACGACCAGTCGAGCGTGACAATCAAACCCTTCGCGCCCGCCGCACGCGCGCGCTCCATTCGCTGCACGAGCGTGTCGCGATCGCCGCACCAATACATCTGAAACAAAACCTGCGAGTTCACCGCAGCGACTTCTTCGACCGATTTGCTCGCAAACGAACTAAGCCCCATTGCGATCCCGCGGTTGGCGGCAGCGCGGGCGATGGCGATCTCACCCTCGGGGTGCACAGCCTGCACACCAGTCGGCGAAATGATCACAGGCATCGACATCTGCTGACCCATTACATCGACTGCCATCTCGCGTTGCGATGACAAGCCGGCAACGTGCGGCGCAAAACCCAACTGATCGAACGACTCGAGATTGTCGCGCGACGAAAGACCCTTCTCGGAGCCAGCGATTAAAGCCGAGTACACAGATTTCGGGAGGCGCTTTTCGGCGCGTCGTTGCGCTTCTGCCACAGTCTCGAACCACGCGTTTGCCATTATCAACCCTCCACAGCCAGCCCTCCTAGGCTACTTGCGACTACCGAATTGAGTTACTACGGTTTGTTAGCGAGAAGACTCTCACCACCGACAGGAGATCGAAAGTGGCCCGATATGTAGCGACAATCCCTAGTTCGATGACGCCCGACGCCGCATTTTTATACATGGCCGACCTTCGTAATTTTGCCAAATGGGACAAGGGCGTGAAAAAGGTGGTGCAGGTGATAGGTAATGGCGGTGGTGAGGCAACCGCATTTGACGTAACCGTGCGGGGGTTTCGCGGAGGCGCTATCACGTTGCAGTATCACACGGTTGAGCACGACGCACCGCGAAACATTTTGGTGAAGGCGCGTAATTCAATGTTTAGTTCTGTCGACCGAGTGACGATTGTCCCGACCGCGAGTGGCTGCGATGTAACATACAATGCGACGCTTATGTTGATTGGCATTTTCTGGCTGCTGAACCCGTTGCTCGGGCTCAAGTTCAACAAAATAGGCGATGTTGCTACAAACGGGTTGAGGTGCGTGCTCGCCGACCCAACCGGCACATTGCAAGTGTAAACACGCGACCTCGCGGGCGATTAGTGGCAAGCTGGTACGGCCATTGGTTACCAGCCACCAAACAAGCCTATAAACATTGGGCAGCATCACCAAAACGGGCATGAGGATGCAATAAAGTAAAAGACATGAAAAAACGTGACCTCATCCATGCAGTAGCCATCCACACCGACGTTGATAACAAAACAGCGGCCAAACTCGTAGACGGGACGATCGCAGTTATCTTGGCAAATGTTGCCAAGGGCGAGATTGTAAACATCTCGGGCTTCGCCAAGTTTGCCAAGAAGAATCGCCCAGCGCGCATGGGTCGTAACCCGGCCACCGGCGAGACAATCAAGATCAAGGCCAAGACTGTCGCCAAGATCACAGCACTCAAGGGTTTCAAAGACATCGCCCTTGGTGTTGCGCCAGCACCAAAGCTTGTAACAGTTCGCAAGCCAGTCCCAGCGCCAGCCAAGAAGCCAGCGGCTCTAGCTGCGAAGGCTGCACCAAAGAAGGCATCAGCCCCTGCGAAGCCAGCACCTAAGAAGCCAG
>JBKJMC010000291.1:0-3079 GCA_046596615.1 Ilumatobacteraceae bacterium
CGAACTTTCCGACGCGACTGACACGGTCGCGCCCGACGCGATCTTCGACCTCACCGAGGGCGAAGAAGTCGAAGAAGAAGAGATCGACCGCCCATGGCTACGGCCGGGCGAGTGGTATGTCGTGCACTCGCAGTCGGGCTACGAGCAAAAAGTAAAACTGAACATGAACGCCCGCATCGCGTCGATGCACATGGAGACAAAGATTTACGAAATCGTCATTCCAATGGAAGATGTTGTCGAGTTCAAGGGTGGCCGCAAGCAAACCGTTCAGAAAAAGGTGTTCCCTGGATACCTTCTCGTGCGTTGCGACATGGACGACGACACCTGGTATTGCATTCGCAACACTCCTGGCGTCACCGGCTTCGTTGGTCAAAGCCAAAAAGGTCAGAAGCCGACACCGTTGTCGCGCCGCGAAGTCCAAACATTCCTCTCGGCTAAGGGTGATGGCAAAGACGCGCCGAAGCGCAAGGCACCAAAGCTCGAATACGAAGTGGGCGAGGGCGTGCGCGTCAAAGAAGGCCCATTCGCAGACTTCTCCGGTCAGGTCGCCGAAATTAATGCTGACCACATGAAGCTCAAGGTTCTAGTCAACATCTTCGGTCGCGAGACCTTGGTCGAGATGGATTTCAGTCAAGTCGCCAAGTTGTAATCGCAGTCTCCCAGATCATTCTCTAGAAAGAAAGAACACCCGTCATGGCAAAAAAAGACATTAAGGCTCTCGTAAAAATTCAGATTCCAGCCGGCAAGGCAACGCCTGCGCCACCAGTTGGTACCGCGCTCGGGCCACACGGCATCCAGATCATGGACTTCGTCAAGCAGTACAACGCCGCCACCGAGTCCCAGACAGGCACGATCATCCCAGTAGAGATCACCATCTACGAAGACCGTTCGTTCAGCTTCATCTTGAAGACACCGCCAACACCGGTGCTCCTGCGTCAAAAGGCCGGCCTCGAAAAGGCCGCCAAGAACCCGGGCAAAGAAGTCGCCGGCAGCGTTACCGAGAAAGATATCGAAGAAGTTGCCAAGATTAAAATGCCGGACCTCAACGCCAACGACCTCGAGGCCGCCAAGATGCAAGTTCGCGGCACCGCCCGCTCGATGGGTTTAACGGTCGTCGGCTGAAAAGTTTCAGGTAAGCAGTAACCTAAGCACGCATATCAACGCTGTTTCGAGATCACCTCGTTCGATCAGCCAAACCATGAGGGAGGCTTTATGCCACAGGGAAAGAAATATCGCACAGCAGTAGCTTCATACGACGGGGACGCCCAGCACACTCCGGCCGACGCTGTCGCCAAAGCCAAAGCAATGGCCACCGCCAAGTTTGACGAAACAATCGAACTCGCAGTTCGCCTCGGGCTAGACCCGCGCAAGCCAGATCAGAGCGTTCGCGGCACGGTCGCGCTTCCGTCGGGCACCGGCAAGACGGTTCGTGTCGCCGTATTCGCCTCTGGCGAAGCGGCCCAGGCGGCCCGCGACGCAGGGGCCGACATCGTCGGCACCGATGACCTGGTCGCCGAAATCGAGAAGGGCAAGATGGATTTCGACATCTGCATTTCAACCCCAGACTTGATGCCGATGGTCGGCAAATTGGGTCGCGCACTCGGGCCGCGTGGCCTCATGCCAAACCCAAAGACCGGCACAGTCACCCAAGACGTCGGTCGCGCAGTGACCGAATTCAAGGGCGGCAAGGTTGAGTACCGCACAGATCGATACGGCAACGTGCAAGTTCCAATCGGCAAGGCCAGCTTCGAAACGTCGGCTCTCGAGGCCAACTTCCAAGCCGTTCTCGACGAGTTACAGCGCGCCAGGCCGTCATCCACCAAGGGCCGCTACATCAAGAAGATCAGCGTGTCTTCAACGATGGGGCCGAGCGTCAAGGTCGATTCGAGCCTGTTCTAACCAATAACTTTCGGGGTGGTAAGGCCGAATTGGCCCGCTAGCATTTCCCGAGCATTACATAACAACCTTCATTACGGTGAATTGTTGCTCGCCACAGACATCTGGTTCGCTCAAGAGTATTGAGTGATTAACAGAGACTTCGGTCTAGCCAGACGAGGCGGATTCTTTTGGAGCGCGACAGTGTCGCCGCACCCGAGGCATTCGTTGTCTAGAAACGAGTGCCTGACCGTTAAGAATCAATAAGAGGAAGACTTCATGGCCACAACTCCAAGTGCCGCAAAGACAGCAGTAGTCACGGAAGTGAGCACCAAACTCACTGCCGCCGACGCCGCGCTGATTACCGAATTTCGCGGCATGACCGTAGGTTCGCTGGCAAAACTGCGCCGCGCCCTACGCGTGCACGGCGCCGAATACAAGGTCTACAAAAACACCCTGGCTCGTTTCGGCGCCAAAGACGCCGGCCTGGACGACCTCGCCGAGTTGCTGGTTGGCCCATCGGCCATCACCTTCGTCAAGGGCGACGCTTCAATAGTCGCCAAAACACTGCGCGATCACTCCAAAGTCGATCAAATGCTTGTGCTCAAGGGCGGCATTGTCGGCGGCAAATCGGTTTCCGCGGCCGAACTTATAGTTTTGGCCGACCTGCCACCGCGCGAAGTACTGCTCGCTCAGTTCGCCGGCATGTTGCAGGCTCCGCTCAACAAGACCGCCAACTTGCTGCAGGCGCCACTGCGCAGGGTTGCCTACGGCGTCAAGTCGCTCATCGAATCAAAAGAAGCAGCATAAGCAAGCTCTACAAGTCAATTAATAAATCCAATCACCAGATCCATACAGAAAACAGGAGAAACAATCATGGCAATCACCAAAGACCAGATCCTCGACGGGATCGCAGAACTCACAGTTATCGAGCTCAAAGACCTGCTCGATGCCTTTGAAGTCAAATTCGGCGTAACTGCAGCGGCACCAGTAGCCGTTGCCGCAGCCGGTGGCGCAGCCGCCGGTGGCGCAGCAGCCGAAGCCGAGAAGGACGAGTTCACCGTTGTGTTGACCTCTGCCGGAGCCCAAAAGATTCAGGTCATCAAGGCCGTGCGTGAATTGACCAGCCTCGGTCTCAAGGAAGCCAAAGACCTCGTCGATGGAGCTCCAAAGCCAGTCCTCGAAAAAGTGAGCAAGGACGACG
>JBKJMC010000160.1:0-18794 GCA_046596615.1 Ilumatobacteraceae bacterium
TATGTTGGCGGGCGCGGCCTGACCCACGGTTTCGTGTTTGCATCTGACGGCACGCATGTCGCGACCGTTGCCCAAGAGACGCTCGTGCGCGTCGCTAATAAAATCGCGGCTAAATAACTAGCCACAACCCACTACAACATTGGTGGTCGGGACCGGCGTCGATCCGGTGACCCTGCGCTTTTCAGGCGCATGCTCTGCCTACTGAGCTACCCGACCGAGAATGGTGCGAGCACCCTCTCAGCGGTCCCGACGGGACTTGAACCCGCGACCTCCGCCTTGACAGGGCGGCGTGAACTCCAACTTCACCACGGGACCAAAACTTCAGGCCCGCAAATCTTGCGAACCGTAATTTTTGATCTTGCTTTGTCAAATTGCCTGTACTTCTATCACTAGTAACTCAACCTAATTCATTGCTAGTGGCACCCCCAACGGGATTCGAACCCGTGCCGCCACCTTGAAAGGGTGGTGTCCTAGGCCACTAGACGATGGGGGCATGGACGAATGTTCTGTTGAGAGAGCCCTAAAAATCTAGCAGTCGGAGGCGCGAAATCCCCCTGAAGTTTCTGTGCCCAAGCGGCTGCGCCAAATTACTCGGACTCGAGGGCGCCCATCTGAGCGTCAACAGCCCAGTCGAGCAACCAGCCCAAATACGAGTAAAGGTGATAATGCAGCCGCGCCGGATCATCAGCTTCGAGGTGGTCACCGAAATCATCTGCGCTGGAGTCTTCGCTTTCTTGAACATCGAGCATCGTGCCGATAACCAGGCGCAAGTTGTTTATTGAGCGCGTAAAGACATCCAGTTCGTGCGGGGTCAAAACGATCTTGTCATCGTCGGGGGTGCGATCGAGGGCTTCACTCGTCGCGTTCAGCGAGTCAAGTCGCGAAGTCAGCAGGTCGCTTTTCATCAGGCGCTGATATTCCTCGTCCAGTTGAGGGTCTTGGTGATACGCGGCAGGAAACAGGCGTCGCAGGTTTTTATTTTCGAGATTATTGGCGGTGGAGTCGGCGACCAACGTATCGCGCAATTCGGCCAGTAATTTTCGCAACGACAAACGGTCGACGCTGTCGATGCACAGCAGGTATGTGCCGTCGCGGCCGACTCGAACGGGTCCATTTTTGCTGCGGGACATCAGGAGGCAGAATCCTTTTGCATCGTCGCCCATAACCCGTGCTCGTGCAACCGGTAGACGTCAATCTCGGCGTGTTCGCGTTCGCCAGTCGAAACCACGGCGCGGCCCTTGTGGTGCACGTCGAGCATCAACGCGGTCGCCTTTTCGCGGCTGTACCCGAACAGTTTTTGCAACACGAAGGTGACATACGACATCAAGTTGATCGGGTCGTTCCAGACGATCACGATCCACGGGTGGTCTGGAGAGGTTGTCTCGTCGGTGCCTGGTAAATCCACCACTACGGGGGCGACATCGGTGCTGGCCACGTCTCTATTGTGCCGTAAGAAATTGCACACCAAGCCACTAAAAAGCGCCGTGATTGGCTAGGGCACAACAATCGCCGTAGCCTGAAACGGTGGCCCTCGGAGTTAGACCAGTCGTTCCATCACGAATCACGACGAAATTCTTCGGTCACGGCCCGTCGTCGGGTTCCACAAAATCTTCGCACGGTCGCGTTGGTGCATACATTGCGCTGACAAAGCCGCGCATCATCGAGTTGTTGCTAGTTACCACGATCCCGACGATGGTGCTGGCCCAGTCGGGCTGGCCGTCAATTTCGCTGATGGTGATCACCATGATCGGCGGCACCTTGGCCGCGGGAGGTGCCAACGCCATAAATATGTATATCGATCGCGACATCGACAAGCTGATGGTTCGCACCCAGGGTCGGCCGCTCGTGACTGGTGCCGTCACCCCAAAGTCGGCGCTCGTATTTGCCATCACGCTAGAGGTTGTCGCCTTTGCTGTATTGGCGATTGGCGCCAACGTGCTGGCCGCGTGCCTGGCGCTCAGCGCCACGCTGTTTTACGTTTTCGTCTACTCATTGTGGCTAAAGCGCTCGAGCAAACACAACATCGTGATCGGCGGCGCGGCTGGCGCCGTGCCCGTTCTGGTCGGCTGGGCAGCGGTCACGGACTCATTGGCCTGGGCCCCGGTGATTCTGTTTTTAGTTATTTTCTTTTGGACTCCACCGCATTTTTGGGCGCTGGCAATTCGCCACACAGACGACTATCGGGCGGCGGGCGTGCCAATGCTGCCAGTGGTAGCGTCGCTGCAAGAGACGATTCGCAGCATGGTTATTTACTCGGTTGTGCTGCTTGCCACCAGCTTGGTCCTGATCCCGGTGGCCGGTATGGGCTGGGTTTACGGAATTACAGCAGCAGTATTTGGAGTGGCATTTGTCATCGGAACCGTTCGCCTCGGTCGTGACCCGAGCGAGGCTCGTTCGATGCGACTTTTCTCGTTCTCAATCTCGTATGTCTCCGTGCTTTTCGTGGCTGTGACCGTAGATGTATTTGTTCGCTGATTTGATATTCGTGTCGATGAAGTTCAGGGCCGGGACCCGCGAATTGTTAGTCTCGTAACCGACTATGACTGCAATATCTCTGAGTGGTGCGACCGCGTGGGTCATCACAACTGACCACAAGCGCGTTGGACGCTTGTTCATGCGCGGCTCGTTCTTATGTTTATTGGGAGTAATTGGCGCCGCCGTTGCGCTCGGCATCGAACGCATTGACTCCGGATCGTCAATTCTCGACGCTGACAGCATCGTTCAGCTGTTCGCATTTGTTCGTACCGGCCTCGCGATCTTGGTAATGGCGCCGTTGTTCGTTGGTCTCAGCATCGCCATTGTTCCCCAGCAGGTTGGCGCGCAGACAGTTGCTTTCGCTCGGCTGGCGTTGTTCGGTTTCTATTCCTGGCTTATTGGTGCAGCCGCCGTCATCTACTCAATCATCGCTAACGGCGGGCCTTCTGGCGGCAACGCCAAGATGGTCGACGCCTATCTCCTCGGCGTCGCACTCGTCGTAATCGGCCTAATAGTCGGGGCAATATGCGTCGCCACAACAGTCGTTGCCTCGCGCTCAGCGAGTGTTCCAATCTCGCAGACGCCCGTGTACGCATGGTCGGCGCTGGTCGGTGCGATCGGTCTGATTGTCACGCTGCCAGTGCATCTCGGTTCAATTATCTACGTGGCTGTCGATCACCACTTTGGTCGCGTAGTCTTCGGCGGCAACTTCGGCATCGATAAATGGGCGGGCGACCTGTTTGCTGCGCCGCAGATCTTGGTCTACGCCATTCCCGTACTCGGCGTTATTGCCGAAGTGGCATCGGTTAATGGCCGCATGAAGTCGACATTGCGTAACGCCGCATATCTAGGAGTTGGGGTGATGTCGACTGCACTGTTAGGCGCGGTAACCCGTACGCAACATTCCTTTGAGTTTTCTGGCTCGCTGGGCGACAAATTCGCGAGCGTTGTTCCGTTCGCGCTGTTCACGTTGCTGCCCATTCTGGGCATCTTGATTGTTTTGGGTGTATCAATGTTGACATTCAAGTCGAACTCGCCACGTTTGCACGCCCCGCTGGTGCCTGCTTTATTGGGCGTGGGCATGGTGCTGACTGGCATGCTCGGCAACGCGGCACAAATGATCTCGTCAACAAAACTTTCTGGCACGGTATTTTCTGAGGGCGCTTCGGTGTACATCGGTTACGGTATGGTGTTGGTGGCCATCGGGGCGATCGCCCATTGGGGTAGTGAACTAAATGGTAAGTCTTTACCCGACAGTGTCGTAATCACTCTCGGCGTGGCTGGGTTCATGGCCACCGTTCTGGCCGCACTTCCTTATTACATCGCTGGCTTTGCGGATCAGGCCGGCGACTCCGTTTCTGACTTCGACTACGCGGGCCCGCACGCGTTGTGGAACGCGGCATCAAGTGCCGGTCATGCATTGATGATTGTCGTAGTCATTCTCTTTACGATGGCCGTTCTCAGACCGGTAAAAACAGTCGGGGTGCAGCGATGACAATTATTTTGGCCACTCCGCCGCGTCGGGCCGAGCCCAACCAGATTCGCGTGGCGACGGCCGCCGCGTCGGGTGCGGCGCTAATGCTTATGTTCGGAATGCTCGCGACCTGGTTGAAGTTCCGAGATGCCGCTCCTCTTCGTGCTTCAACCAGGGGCACGAAGATGCTGCGCGACTGGTTGCCAGTCGATTTGAAAATCCCTGAGGTAGCCGCTAACACGATGCTCATCACATTGGTAATGGCATGCGTAATTGCCCAGTGGGCAACGTACGCCGCCCGCCGCAACGACTCTGCTCACGCGTCTTTGGCGCTCGGGATCGTGGCGATGCTCGGTGTAGCCGCGATAAACGCCCAAGTTGCCGTGTATCTGCAAATGGAACTCGTTCTACGAGACGGCGCCTATCAAACGATGTTCTACACGGTCACCGGTTCGATGCTGGCGCTGCTGGCTAGCGGTGTCGTTTACAGCGTCGTTGCCTTGTTCCGTTCGCTCGCGGGACGCGTCAGCGATCATCACGTGATGAGCGCTCACGCTATGTATTGGTATGTACTCACCGCCGCATTTACAGCAATGTGGTTCGTCGTCTACGTGCAGAAATAGAGCTTTACATGTTTAAAAATATTTCGAAGTACCTACTCGGCCTGGCGGTGTTGGCCGTCGTCGCGTTTGCGATTTCGATGTTCTACGTGAATCCGGCGGCGCTTGCGGCAACGGCCTTGTTGGGTTTGTTCGCCGCACTAAGTCTGATCGCAGGAGTGATCATCTCGGTACGCGACGGCGAATCCGAAACCGGCGCTGCAGCAAGCCTGGGTCGTGCGGCCCCGACATCGGGTATGTGGCCACTGATCACCTCGGTCGGCGCGGCCATGGTTCTTTTCGGGACGATTACGAACTCGATCGTGTTCATCTTGGGAATTGTTGTTCTGTTGGCCTCGCTCGTCGAGTGGTCGGTGCTGTCCTGGAGCGAGGGCGCGTCTTCCGATGCAGACTTTAACAATGCGGCGCGCAAGAGGCTGCTCAACCCAATCGAGTTTCCAATACTCGCAGTTGTCGGTCTTGGAGTCGTAATTTTCAGTTTCTCGAGGGTGATGCTGGCAGTTAACAAAGACCTCGGCGCGGCACTTTTTATCGCTATCGGCACGCTCGTGTTGTTGGGTGGCGTGTTGTTCGCTTTTCGCTCCACGTTGAAGCGCGGTCTCGTCACGGCGATTTGCGTTACGGCTGCTGTCGGGCTCCTGGCTGCCGGAATCGGTGGTGCCAGTGTCGGCAATCGGTCAGAACTTGTTGCCGCCGCCGAAGAAAATCACTACGAGTCTCGTGAATGCGGGCCAGAACCCTCGAGCCACGGCGACAAAGCTGCCTCGCAGACGATTTCTTCGAGGAGCGGCGTAATTGCCACGGTGAACTTTGAAGATGGCAAACTGACGGCGCAGGTGCAGGGTATTGCGGGAATTCAGAACACGATCACAATTCCAAGTTCTACTCCTTCGAGCATCATTTTTAGAAACTTCGATGCCGAGCGCGTGCGCCTAGTGGCCAACCTTGGAAAGCGCCGGGTAACAGCCGATGTCACCGAAGACGTGCTGGTCTGCACGCAACTTACTGACGCTGGAGGCGAGCAACTTCTGACATTGACGATCCCCAAGCCGTCAAATTCGAACGGTCCGTATTCCTTCACCGTTGCTGGTGTCGATGGCCAGAGCATTGATCTGGTGGTGCCGTGATTCACCGCAGCACGCCACAAGGTTTTCCGGGCCCAGTGAATAGGATTTCAAACGTGCTCAGCCGTGTCCGCAACGGAGTTCTCGCCAGTGGCGTACTCCTGACGTTGGCAGGCTGCGCCAAGAACGCGCCACAAGACACCTGGCAGCCGAGGGGCCCAAACGCTCAGAAGATCGACAACCTGCAAAAGCCTGTGTTTGCGGTCGCGGGAATCATCGGCGTGATTGTGTTCGTCGCCGTTGGCTACGCGGTATTCAAATACCGCGACCGTGGCCAAGCTATTCCACATCAGTCTCACGGAAATCCGGCACTCGAAATCACGCTCACGATCATTCCCGCGCTGATCCTGGCAGTAGTCGGTATTTTTACGTTCCGCACGGTGTTCGACTTGGCGAAGACGAGCGACACCGAGATGATCATCAACGTCACCGGTCAGCAGTGGTGGTGGGAGTACGACTATCCGGCACAAAACGAGTTTGGCATCACTGAGCCGATAATTACATCTGGCCAACTTGTCATCCCGATTGGCACCAAAGTCTTGCTGCGCCAAACCAGCCGCGACGTAATCCACTCCTACTGGATCCCGGCATTGAACGGCAAACGCGACGCTGTGCCCGGTCGTGTGCAGACGAACCGAATCGAGGCCGACAAGCCAGGCATATACGCTGGCCAATGCACCGAATTTTGCGGTCTCTCGCATGCCAATATGCGCATGGAGGCGATCGCCTTGAGCAAGGAAGACTTCGCCAAGTGGGTGGCCGCTCAGCAGGCTCCATATGTATCGCCACTAGATGGCACTCTGGCTAAAGAGGGCGAGGCCGTGTTCTTGAACCAGTGCATTCGCTGTCACCAGGTCAACGGTATTAAGCGTGCTGATGGCACGCCGGCAATTGCGGCGCCTGACGAAAACGTCTGGTCTGGAGCGGCGCCAAACCTGACCCATCTGATGACGCGCAATACGTTCGCCGGCGCCATGTTTGATCTTGCTAAGCCATCGTGTCGCGAGCAGGTGTGGGGCGCAGACCCGGACTCGTTTGGCGAAAAATATCTCGCCGGCGTGACCGAAGACTGCCTTAACCAGTCGGCGTTGCGAGCCTGGTTACGTAATGCTCCAGCGATGAAGCCGATGTACGCAAACCCAGAACTACTTACAGCGACCGGCGGCAAGTATCGCGGCATGCCATACCTTGGTCTCTCAGAGTCAGATATCGACAAGCTCGTTGCCTATTTGGTGACGAGACATTAACCGGAGATCACGATGGCCATTATTGAGCGTCCAGCAACACAGGTAGCCGTGCCGATTGTCAGTGCGCCAGTTACACCGGCGTCGACATTCGGCGTGTTGCGTCGCCCGGTATCGACAACCGGCTGGAAATCCTGGGTATTCACGGTCGACCATAAAAAACTAGGAATCATGTACGGCGTCACGGCGATGTTTTTTTTCATCGTCGGTGGTGTGGAAGCGCTATTGATTCGCCTGCAGCTTGCGGCGCCGAATGGCAAGGTTCTTAACGCGGATATCTACAACCAGATGTTCACCATGCACGCCACCACGATGGTGTTCTTATTCGTCATGCCAATGGCCGCGGCGTTCGCAAACTATTTCGTACCGTTGCAGATCGGCGCCCGCGACGTGGCATTTCCACGCCTCAATGCGTTCGGATTTTGGTGCCTCTTGTCAGGCGGTATTTTCGTTAATCTCTCGTGGTTCTTGGGCGGCGCCGCCGACGGCGGTTGGTTCATGTACGCGCCAAACTCTGGCCCGATTTTTTCGCCAACGCACGGCGTCGACTTCTGGGCACTAGGCCTGCAAATCGCGGGCATCGCCTCGCTCACGGGCGCGATCAACCTGATCGTCACGGTCCTGAACATGCGCGCCCCAGGCATGAGCCTGATGCGCATGCCGATTTTTACTTGGATGATTCTGGTCGTGCAGTTCCTGCTTTTGTTCGCAATCCCGGTCATCACGGTGGCGCTGTTCCTGCTCTCGTTTCAACGCAACTTTGGGGCGACCTTCTTCGATGTCAGTGCTGGCGCCGATCCATTGCTGTGGCAGCACTTGTTCTGGATTTTCGGACATCCCGAGGTTTATGTATTGGTTCTTCCGAGTTTCGGAATCGTTTCTGAAGTGCTCCCAGTGTTCTCGCGCAAGCCGTTGTTCGGGTATCCGTTCGTGGTGTTTTCGGGCGCCGCAATTGGCTTCGTCGGTTGGGGAGTGTGGGCACACCACATGTTCGCCTCGGGCCTTGGCCCAGTATCGGTTGCGGTATTTTCGATCACCACGATGGCGATCGCCGTTCCGACTGGCGTGAAGATCGTTAACTGGACGTTGACGCTGTGGGGCGGCAAGCTGTGGTTCACCACCGCCATGAAGTTTTCGATCGGCTTGATCGTATTGTTTACGGTCGGCGGCCTCTCGGGCGTAACGCACTCAGTCGCCCCATCCGACACCCAGCAGACGGACACCTATTACATCGTCGCCCACTTCCACTACGTATTATTTGGTGGCGCGGTGCTTGGTTTGTTCTCTGGTTTCTATTACTGGTGGCCGAAAGTGTTCGGCAAGATGCTGAACGAGCGTCTCGGAAACTGGAACTTCTGGTTCATGATCGTCGGCATGAACCTGACGTTTGGCCCGATGCACATCTTGGGTTTACAGGGTCAGCCCCGCCGGATGTACCAGTGGACAGAGGCGCGCGCTGGTGAAGGCTTCTTTAACCTCGGGTTCTGGAACTTGGTCGCCTCAATCGGTTCGTTCGTTCTTGCCTTTGGCGTGTTGTTGTTCTTGATCAACGTTGTGCAGACGACTCGAAGGGGTGCCGCCTCACCACTCGACCCGTGGGATGCTCGCAGCGTTGAGTGGATGACGACCAACCCGCCAAAAGAACACAACTTCGACGTGATCCCGACGGTTCATCATCTGGACGAGTTCTTCCACCTCAAATACACCGAGGATGCAAACGGCGTCTTGATTAAGACAAGCACCGCCGAAGAAATCCTGGCTTTACAAGAGGCGAACGCCGACAAGAATATTCACATGCCGTCACCTTCATATTGGCCGCTCGTGCTTGCGCTTGGCCTACCTATTACGGCATACGGCGTGATCTTCTCGATCCCAATCGCAATATTTGGTGGCGTGATCATCTTATTCAGCGCGTTTGGTTGGGGCCTTGAGCCGAGCACGGCCAAGGACACAGATTTTGACCCGCCAGCGTCTAACAATGGAAGTTCGAAAGAGGTGGTTCCAGTTGGCTGAGGTCGCTGTGCATTCCGATTCAAGCCACGGTACGTCGTCTGGCATCTCTAACGTCAAGCTCGGCATGTGGCTCTTCTTGGGCTCCGAGTGCCTGCTGTTCGGCGGTTTGATCTCGACCTACATGCTGTATCGCGGTCGTGTCGGCACAGGACCGACGCCTTCGCAGATTTTTGACATCCCTTTCACTTCAGTTAGCAGCTTTGTGTTGCTGATGAGCTCGTTGACCATGGTGTTCGCCGTGTCTGCGGCTGCCAAAAAGGACGACCGCGCCACTTCGCTGTGGCTGACAGTCACCGCGCTGCTCGGCGCTACCTTTGTCGGCGGCCAGGTTTACGAGTTCACCGCATTCAAGAGCGAAGGCCTCGGGTACACGACGAGTCTGTTTGGGTCGAGCTTTTACACGCTTACCGGCTTTCACGGCGTGCACGTCACCGTCGGCATCATCATGTTGATGGCGATGGTCGGCATCTTGCAACGAAGTGAGGTCCCGGGAAAGATGTCAGAGACGATTGAGATGATTGGCTTGTACTGGCACTTCGTCGACATCGTCTGGATCGTTATCTTTACCCTTATCTATTTGATACCGGTCTGATCATGGAAACATCCTTCGACCACGCACACCAGTCCACCCACGACTCGGGGCACGGCATGAGCACTTCGGGTTACGTTCGCATCGCGCTGATTTTAGGCGCGATAACCGGGCTCGAAGTGTCGACGTATTACGTTGACTTCGGACCGCTGTTTTTACCAGCATTGTTGATCATGATGACAATCAAGTTCATCATGGTGGTCAGCTATTTCATGCACCTTAAGTTTGACAACAAGATCTTCAGCATGATGTTTTATGCTGGCCTAATTTTGGCGATCGGCGTTTACTGCGCCGCGTTGGGCACATTTAAGTTCTTCCTTTCCTAGAAGCAATGGCTCGAGGCCGACGATGATTACGGCAGTGCAAACGGCCCTAAATCAGAATCCTTGGCGTTTTCAGCCGCACCCAGAGGTGTGGCTGCTGGTACTAGTTGTGGTCGCAAGTTATATCTACGCCGTTCGCGTAATCGGTGCCCGTGTAGTTGGTTCGAGACCGTACGTATCGTCAAACCAAATGCGGGCGTTCATCGCTGGCGCATTGCTGCTGTGGGCCGCGTCAGATTGGCCGATTCACGACATTTCCGAGGAGTACTTGTATTCCGGACACATGTTGCAGCACATGATGCTCTCGTATTTCATGCCGCCGCTCCTGTTACTGGCGACACCACTCTGGCTGTTTCGGGCAATTGTTGGCGAGGGCCGCGGCCGACGCGTAGTGCGTTTCATCACCAAACCAATCGTTGCTGGGGTGATGTTTAACATCGTCGTGGTCGTCACCCACATCCCCGACCTGGTCAATCGCAGCGTCTCAAACGGCCTGTTGCACTACTCGCTGCATGTGCTGTTGGTGTTGACTGCAGTGTGCATGTGGATGCCGATTATCTCGCCAGATAAGTCGTACCAGTTGGGTTACGGGGGAAAGATGATCTACCTGTTCTTGATGTCGGTGGTACCGACGATTCCGGCGGCCTGGCTGACATTCGCCGATGGCGCTGTATACAAGCACTACGACATCGCCGTGCGCGTGTGGGGTCTATCTGTAACTACTGATCAGCAACTCGCCGGTGCCGTCATGAAGGCGGCGGGATCGATGTTCCTGTGGACGATTATCATTTTTATATTTTTTCGTCGCTTCATCAAAGGCTTTTCTAAAGAACAGGCGTACTCGCCGCTCATGTATCAAGATGTCACCGACGCGTTTGGCCGAGTGCCCGCCGCCACCGATCCGCAAAAATAGCCTATTGCCAGCGAAACCATCGCGCGGCGCACAACGGCGCGAGCAACGCCCATAATGCCAACACGATCCACGACAGATTTTGATTTAAATCGACGCCCGTCAGGGATTGGCGCAGCACGTCGGCTAGCGCTCCAGAAGGAAGCAGAGACCCAACTACGCGCAGCGGTGGTGGCAATGAGTCAATCGGGATCAAGACCCCGCCAAAAAGGAGCAGTAGCAGGTACAAACCATTTTGCGCAGCCAGGTTGACCTCGGCCCTGAGAGTCCCCGCCAGGGTAAGACCGATTCCGGCAAACGCGAAGGTGCCAAGCGCCAATGCAGCCGCGCTCTGCAACCACTCCATTTGGATTGCCTTCCATCCCAATGCGATGCCGATCAATACAAGCACACAACATTGCACGACTTCGACGATCGTGACGGCAATTGTCTTGGCGCCGATCAACCTGCGCGCGCCAAGTGGCGTTGCGCCGAGCCGTTTGAGCACAAGGTACGAACGAGCGAACCCCGTCGAGATGCCGAGGCTCACCATCGCTGTCGACATCACCGCGAGAGCAATTATTCCCGGCAGCAAAAAGTCGATTGCCGATTGTCCGGCTGTCGGCAAAACGTTGACGCTACTGAAAAATATCAAGAGCCCCGCCGGGATACCGATGATTACGAGAAGTTGCTCGCCATTGCGGGCGATTACCGTAAGTTCGGCTCGCAGTTGGGCCGCGAAAATCTTCATCTGCCCTCCTCGCTCGTGAGTCGCCGAAAGACATCTTCAAGTCGTTGCTGACCGGCGCGCAGGTCGGTGATCTGGGCGCCGGCGTCGGCCATCCATTGCGAGAGGTCGGCAATGCGCCGCGCATCGGCCGTGCCCGCCACGGTGTATTCGCTGGCGTCGGCGATCCATTGCACTTCGACCCCGATGTGCGCCGAAAGCGCGGCGACATCAAATCGCGTCGGCGATCGAAAACGAATTTCGTCCTTGCCGCGGAGTAACTCGTCGAGCGTCGAGTTGGCGACAACCATTCCGCGATCAAAGATGACGACGCGATCGGCCACTCGCTCGGCTTCGTTCAGTTCGTGCGTCGCCACAATAACTGCGCAACCCTCATTGGCGAGATTCTTGATGATGTTGCGGATGGTGTCGCGGCCATTGACGTCGACGCCCGAGGTTGGCTCATCCAAGAAGGCAACATCTGGCCGAGCGGCAAGGGCGAGCGCCAGCGACAGTCGTTGTTGCTCGCCGCCAGACAGCCGTCGCCAGGTGCGGTTATGCAGGCCACCCAGGCCAACGGTTTCAATAAGGGCATTTGGGTCGACAGACTTGCCGTACAGCGTGCAGTACTGGCGCACGACCTCGCCAACTTTGCTGCTCGGGTATACGCCACCACCCTGCAGCATGACCCCCATCCGCGAATTGAGTAAGTGTCGCTGCGACTTTGGGTCGAGCCCCAGAACACGCACCTCTCCAGATGCGCTATTGCGAAATCCCTCACAGACTTCGATCGTCGACGTTTTGCCCGCGCCGTTTGGCCCGAGCATTATCGTCACCTCGCCGGCTTGCGCGGTAAACGAGACTCCGCCAACGGCGCGCACGGCGCCGTATTGCACAACAAGATTTTCAACGCTGACGGCGGCCTGCTGTTGCGATATCACTATGTAAGAGTACGCAAATCAGACGGTCTATCGCATATTGCACCGCTAAAGTATTCAGTTAGTGATCGACGTTCGCCTTCTTCGCCTCGACATCGAGGCCGCTCGAGCGGCGATGGGGCGCCGCGGCAAACCAGATTTGGTGGCGCAGGTCGACGAGGCCGAGAGACTCGATAGCCGCTTGCGCGAAATCACCGCCGAGCGCGACACGATCCGCCAGCAAGTCAACGAGCTTTCAAAGCAAGTTGGGGCGATGCGCCGTTCTGGCGAGGCTTCATCCGCCGACGGCCTGATGCTTGAAAGCCGTGGCCTTGGAAACGAAGAGCAGCGGCTGATGTCGGAGTTTGATTCGTTGACAACGGCGTTGCGCGAAGTGCTGCTGCGCTTGCCAAACTTTGTTCACGCCGATGCCCCGAGCGGCGCGAGCGATCACGACAATCCGATTATCTCTGGCCCACACAATTGGCCGACAAGTTTTGCAGAGCACCAGCGCGTCGCCCACTGGGAGACGGCCACGGCGCTCGGTATTCTTGACAACGAGCGCGCCGTGAAGATCAGCGGGGCGATGTTCACGTTGCAGCGCGGGGCCGGCGCGACCATGGCGCGGGCGCTGTGTCAGTACGCGCTCGATCGAAACGCTGACGCCTTCGAAGAAATTCGGCCGCCATCTTTGGTAACGACCGCGACGCTGACCGCGACTGGGCAATTACCAAAGTTCGCTGACGACGCCTTTTTCATCGAGCGTGATGACCTCTGGTGCATTCCGACCGCAGAATCGCCGTTGACCTCGCTGCATTCGGGCGAGGTTCTCGCCGAGGCCGAATTGCCGCTTCGGTACATGGCCCACACCTCGTGTTACCGCCGCGAGGCTGGCGCTGCCGGCCGCGACACTCGCGGAATGTTGCGCAGCCATGAGTTCGACAAGGTCGAGATTTTGGCGGTCACGACGCCTGAGTCGGCGCCTGCAATGCTCACCGAGTTGCTCGGCCGCGTTGAGGCAGCCATCGCCGGCCTCGGGCTTCCGTATCGAGTGATCGAGATCTGCACGGGCGATCTCGGCCAAAGCCATCACCGCGGATTCGACGTTGAGGTTTACGCGCCAGGATGTGATGCATGGCTCGAGGTCAGTTCTGTGAGCTGGTTCAGCGACTATCAGGCGCGCCGCGCCGACATTCGTTTCAAACGCGCCGGCGCCAAAGGCACCGAGATCGCCCACACTCTTAACGCTTCGGCTCTCGCAGTGCCACGCGTGTGGGCCGCGATTGTCGAAAATTATTGCCAGGCCGATGGCTCGGTTCGGATACCCGACGCGCTGCTGCCATACATGCGCGGGATCACCGCGATCCAAGCCAAGAAATAGGATTGTCGGCCGTGTCGTTGCGCGATAGACGAGTGCAGTACGAGACCGCCGGGCTCGATCGCGCAGACCTCAATGCTGACCCGATCGAGCAGTGGCAAAGATGGTATGCAGAGGCCGCCGATGCCGGAGTGGCCGAACCCAACTCGATGACCGTGGCGACAATTGGCCGCGATGGCGTGCCGGATGCCCGAATCGTTTTAGCGCGTGAGGTCGACGCCGACGGGTTCGTGTTCTACACGAATTACGCCAGTGAAAAGAGCGATCAGTTGCGAGAATGTGCCTCGGTTGCGGCGGTGTTCGCATGGCTCGACCTGCACCGCCAGGTACGTGTTCGCGGCGCGGTCGAACGGATTTCGGATGCGCAAAGCGATGATTATTTCGCCTCACGGCCGCGCGAGTCCCAAATCGGCGCCTGGGCCTCTCCGCAATCTCGTCCGATTTCAGGTAGAGATTTCCTAGAGCAGCAAGTCACTCACTTCGCAACTGAGTTCGCCGGTCGTGAAGTGCCGCGCCCGTCGACGTGGGGCGGATGGAGAATAATTCCGCAGCGGATCGAGTTTTGGCAGGGTCGCCCCAGCCGCCTGCACGATCGATTTCGGTATTCGCGCACAAACACTGGCGTGTGGTCAATCGAGCGGCTCGCGCCGTAAGCAACCAACCGTGGGTGGCTAGCCGACGGGGTTCGTCCAACTTCTGGCCGCATTGCTGAGAGCGTCGATTAACGAGTTCGTGTGTGGGGTCAGGCTCGGCCCTTCCCAATCCCACCACAGCGGGCTCGACCCACGCACGCGCGGCGGCAGCTCGATTTGCACACCGCCGTGACGCGGCAAGTTGACGGGATTCAGATGATGTTGCCCCGCCAGGTCGGAGGGAATTTTCTCGAGATCGTGTTCGATGTCGTACGCGGGTAGAGCCGCGTTCAGGTGCGCTGCGACGTGACTGGCAAGCACCCGATTCTTACCGCCTAGCAGCAATGTGGTGAACAGGCCTTTGCGGCCGTAACCGTGAATTGTGACGACAATGTCGACGTGGTCGATGAACGAAGTTAGAGCCGGCGAGTCGGCGGGCGAGATTAGATGCGACGCAATGTGTTGGCGCATGCCGAGTGGCTGATGAACACCGTAGTACGACGATCCTGATTGCCGCGCCGCCGCCTCGGCGATCACATCGGTGTTTTCCTCGAGGTTGCCTCCGTGAAAGGCCATGAATCCAAACTTGCCTCGCAGTTCGCAGACCTCATCGACGCCAGGATGATCGAGTAGTTGCTTAAACATCGCTGTCACTTGGCGCGGCGATGGCGCGTCGTTTACCAAAGAGCGCAAACGCAGCGGCGCCGCCAACAACGACCGCGAATACGATGCCGAGCCGAAGTGCGCCCTGGGCCTGCAAAAATGTGGCGGCCCGCGATTGGGTGCTCTCCACGCGCCGCAAAACTTCGTTCTGTCCCGTCGATTGCGAGATCGCCAAGTACCAGTACATCGAAAGATACAGACCAGTGGCGACGATGAACCCCGCGGCGATGCGATCAAAGTACCTGAGTCCTCCGCGCAACACCCTGAGCAGACCGCCCTTGGCGAAGGCCAGCGTTACCGTAAGCGCGCTAACCAGCAGCGCCATGCCTACGCCGTACAGAACGATGCTGATTACGCCAGATAGAAATCCATGCACGCCGATGCTGCCAAAAATTGCCGTGGTCAGAAACCCGATCGTGCAGCCGATAGACGCAACTGCATAGGCGACGCCAAACCCGAACATCGCAACGAAGGTTCTGTCTTTTCGAGCGCCAACACCGGATCCGATTCTGGGTGTCGAAAATGAAGGCTTCCAGCCCCATAGCATCGCCACGCCCATCACCAAGAGGGCGATGCCGATCGCGAAGCCCGCGTACTTGGCGTTTAGCTCGATCCACTGGGTGAATAGCCTTGAGATGGTTCCGATAACGATGAAGACCGCGATGAATCCCGCAGAGACGGCGCCGCTGACGCCGAGAGCGCGAACCAGTGGCGCTCGCCGTGATGTTTCGATGCCCGTGTCATTGGCGACGGAGTTATCTAGACCAAGAAAGTAGAGCAGGTAGGCGGGCAGCAGCACGAACCCACACGGATTCACCGCCGCAAGCACACCGAGGATGAAACTGTAGGCAAAGTTTCCCTCGATGGCAAAGGTTGTCGCGCCGATCAATTGTTAACCGCTTCGTCGATGTGCGCCTGCAGAGTTTCGCTAGTCAATTCGCCCGCCACCTGACCGACAATCACGCCGTCTCGGTCTACGAACAGCGTAAATGGCGCGGTTGCGATGCCCAATTTAGAAATCAAGGAGCCGCTTGGCTCGATAAACAGTTCGTAGTTGACGCCGTATTTCTTGGCGAACTTGAGCGCAACGCTTGCCGAGTCGTTGATGTTTATGCCGACGAAGCGAACTGTGCCTTTGTTTTTCGCGTCAGCCGCGGCGAGGACGGGCATTTCGCGTCGGCAAGGTTCGCAAGTTGAATACCAAAAATTGATCACGAGTGGGGTGCCGAGCAGAGTGCTCGTCGAAACCTTTGGCCCAACGAGCGGGGTCAGCTCCGCATTCGGGAAGGTTCTTCCGATCAAGTTTTTATTGGTGCTTATAGTCGGATAGGCGACGATGCCTGGCTCGGTGAGCCGCCCGTCGAGTGACCCGCTCGACTCGCCCCAATACCAACCGCCAACCGCGCTGGCAAATAACACCAGCGCGACCGCTGCTAGTCGACGTCTGGTGGACACGGCTAAATGGTACTTAGCCGCGCCCACCATTGACTAGGCGGCTTGTGGGCAATTGGTCACGCCACTAGGTGCGACGGGATTGGCACTTCCAGCACTGCGGTCGCGTTTATGCTGCGGGTTGCCGGTCTGCCTCGTGGTCGCTTGGTCAAACAGATGCGGCCCTCTTCGAGAAGTTCTCCGCCCCACACTCCCCACGGCTCGGCGCGCTCGAGTGCACCCTCGAGGCATTCACTTCGCGAAGAACACTTTGAGCAGATCACCTTGGCGCGGGCCACGTCGACGAACTCATCTGAGAAGAACAGGTACGAGAGGGTGCCGTTGCCGTCGCTGCAGCGCAGCGCCGAGAGGACCATCACGTCATCATCGAATTCGCTAGTCGAAAAAATGCTTGCCGCCGTTTTCGAGTTCAATAGTGTTTGCATGTTGTTTCCTTTCGTTGCTGTATTGGTTGGCTTCACGCCAGAGAGCGCGGGGGGAAATGAAAAGGCCGCCGGGTGTTTAACCCGACGGCCTCTTGGCGCTCTCTGACGTGAAATCTTTTAGGTCAGAAGCCCTCCGAGGCGTCGGGTTGGTCGCTTGGTGAGATATTTCACCGAGTCGGCCTGCATCGCAAACCAGCGGGAATCGCTGGTTGCTACCGCCGTAGTAGCGAACGCGCGCGCGTCAACGGCGAATGCCGATGCCTCGATGAGAATCGCTGCGCTGTTCATGAACCATGAAGGCAACCACGTTCGGCGTCTAAATGCAAGCTATTTAATATCAAACCCCGCAAGCCCAATACTGGATAGGGTCAAAGGGTCGTGACGAAACCCATGGATCCCGTACTTGAGCCGGTAATCGGGCGCGTTTACTCGACTCGGCGCCGGGTACGTCTCGGCGATGTGACACCAAAAGGACGGCTCAGGCTCGATGCGACGGCCAGATACCTGCAAGACGTTGCCAACGATGACGCCGTCGACGGCCAGTACTCAGACGTTCACGGCTGGGTTGTGCGTCGAACCGAAATGTGGGTATACCAATTTCCGACATACATGAGCGACATCACCCTGCGCACGTGGTGCGGCGGGTACGGCTCGCACTGGGCTGAGCGACGCACGACAATCGCTGGCGCCGACTCGGCGCGCATCGAATCGGCCGCGCTGTGGGTGCATGTCGACATGCAGACGATGAAGCCGGTGCCACTGCCGCCCGACTTTGTGCCGCTCGTGGAGCAAAGCAGCGGTGGCCGCAAAGTCAGCGCCAAATTAATTATCGGCAAAGGACTAGATCCAATTGGAAATAGTAAATCGGTAGTTTCGGATTGGCCCGTGCGCTTTGCCGATATGGATGCCGTCGGGCACCTCAACAACGCATCCTATTGGATTGCACTCGAGGAGTATCTGTCTACTCGCGGATCGCTTCGCGCGCCGCTACACGCGACGGTCGAGCATCATCTTGCGATCGATCCGGGCAATAAGGTGCGCATCTTCACCGACGAATCTGCCGACCGAGTCGTATTGCGTCATGTCCTAGATAATGGTGATGTCGCCGCCGTGACTCAACTGCTTAAATTGTAAAAAGCTAGCCCTGCACGTATTGGCGTTCGCCGTTGTGAGTGTCGTAACTGAATTCGCCCAGCAGGCGCAGGTGTTCGAGGTGGGCGAAGGTTTCGCTGTCGGCCATTGGGCCCTGAGCGCGCTGTGAAAACAGGTGTCCCGAGAACTCGGTGACCGTGGCCGGCTTGTTGAAATCAGCAGAGATTTTGCGCAATTTCGCTAGTCGTTCAATATGGTGTTCCTTAATCGCGTTGCAGCGCCCCGCCAAATCTTGAAATGGGTTGCCGTGGGCGGGGAGCGAAATTCTGACACCCGCGCTGAACGCGGCAACTTTGTCGAGCGAAGAAAAAAATCCGGCCAGTGGGTCTGGGTTCTTTGTCATGCCAGAAATATGTGGCGTGATATTCGGTAAAACGTGATCGCCGCAGAGCATCACACCTGCCTCGGAATCGAAGAGGCAGAGGTGGTCTTCCGTGTGGCCAGGGGTGTGAATCGCAACCCATTCGCGGTCGGCGAGCGAAATATGGGCACCCTCGGCGAGGCGTACTGTGGGCCGTGCCGTCGGGAAAAATCTCGGCAGCGAACGATGCAACTGAAAGAGCGCGCGGCGGCGGGCGGAAAACTTGAAACCCTCTCCGCCCCAAGGGGTGTTGTCCCAAGTTGGGCGATGCGCGGCGGCGGTCTCGACGTCGACATCGTCGGGTTCGCTCGGGTCGTAGAACAATCGAAAACTGTC
>JBKJMC010000229.1:0-2908 GCA_046596615.1 Ilumatobacteraceae bacterium
TCGTGGCATTGCCAGCTGGACATGTTCAATCCGGGTTACGCGCGCAGTATTCATCAATCCGTCCTCACCGCTGACCGCTCTCAATGCTCGATCAACCCGGCATATGACTAAGCGTGCTGCCGAGCAACACGCCATTTGCCCAGTAGAAGCCCGTTTCTCCCGATGGCAAAATGTCGTACGTTGCGCTATCGCCGTAAGGTACGCGATTTGTGCTCACAACAGAAGCACGATCGTATTTAACACCCGGCGACAGATCGCCGACGTTGCGACCGTCAATAGTCGGGTGGCCAGCGGAAACAAATAGTTCTCGTCCGTCATCAAGAACGAGGTGAACCATTTGATGAGTAGGTGGTACTTGAACTTTTGAGGTTTCCGTGACAATTCCCGAAGCGCGATGACCGAATTTATCGACTGTCCAAATCGGCATACCGATTCGCAAGTCCTTCACTGGCACCAATCCTGACGGCGTGCTAATAAGCGTGTCGCCGGCAAGACAGATTGGACAGCCCCCACTGGTTGGCTGACCAACGATTTTAGTAAAAGATATTCTTTGCCCCGAAAAATCAATGCCTGTAAGTTTTTCCGATACTCCTTCACAGGCATAACCGATGTCATCCCCGATATGCAAAGTTTTGGGAACGCCAGGATCGTTGGGTTTTTGAATTGGGTATACCTGATACCAACGACCGTCAACACTTTCGCTATTGATCTTCAGAATCAAGAACGAACTTTCTTTCTCGCCCACGGTCCTAATTACTTCTTCGCCATTGGTTATTGGCGAAGAGTTAGAGGTTGGCTGCGGGGACTTATTGACCAGGGTCAAATATCCAAAAGTGCCGGCGAGAATAACGACCAACGGGATCAAGAGTTTGTACGCAATTCTCTTCTTATCCATGCGACACTTCCCTTGTGGTGGAGCTAAGGGGAATTGAACCCCTGACCTCTTGCATGCCATGCAAGCGCTCTACCAATTGAGCTATAGCCCCTAATATCGCCTTTGATCGTAGCGGTTCTCGCCGCGTTTTGGGTCTGCGAGGCGACTTCACGGGAGCCGAATTGCTATGCCGCGCGCCAGTCGACAACCGGAACGTCAGTGTAGAGACGTTCGATTTCATAAAAACGGCGACTCTCTTCGGCGAAGATGTGCACAACCACATCGCCGTAGTCGAGCAAGATCCACTGCTGCTCACCGACGCCCTCGCTGTGCAGCGGTGACATGCCGAGTTGCTCGCGAATGCGAGCGCTGATCTCGTTGGCAATCGTGCGCACCTGCGGCGAGTTGCTGGCACTTGTGACCACGAACAATTCAGTAATTGCCAGCACGTCGCCGACATTCAAGACGACGATGTCGCTGCCCTGCTTATCGTCAGCGGCCTGAGCCGCTATTCTCGCAAGAGCCATCGAGTCTCTAATTGTCTTCATGTTTCATCCGTCCGTCGCAGCAATAGTTGTACTTGGCAATGTAGGAGTCGCAGCGATGAAATCGGCAAAATCTTGCCCAAGAATTATTTGCGCGCTGATGCCCTCTACCGATCTTGACATCGTCGAGTACTTGAGCGCCCCTAAAACAGACTCGAGGCTTGCCTGAGATCCTTCGATCGAGGTCTTGTCTAGGTAATTAAAGGCCGTCTGTTGGCTTGGGGGGCCGGCGACCTCGCGCACTAGCGCCACTCCGATGCCCAAATACGAGAGGCGCTCGACGATCGCATGCGAAATTTTGATGTCATTGAACGGGCTATCCACCTGCACCGAAAAGCCACCGCCCGCGCCCGCAAGCGAGCTCGGCGCGACACTTGCCATCAGCAGGAGAACTTCGGCACGGTCAAGCATGTAGATGTCGGCGCCCGTCGGATTATCGGCTCCCGCGAGCGGAGCGGCGGTGAGTTGCCAAACCTGAATTGGCCCGGCGAACACATAGCGCACGAACGCCGTAATGTCGCTCGGCGCAGAACCGGCGATGGTCGTCTCGGTTACGAGGGCGGGATCAATCGCTACTCCTCCACCGACCGCGGCGGCAACACCGACCCACAACGACTTTGTGCGCGCGAAGCGATCGCTTTCGGGCTCGCTTGCTCGTTTGGCGACCAACACTGCGGCGGCCTGATCTGGGGCGAGATCGATCTCGCCCGCCGGGAACAACTCGAGGTCGACTGTTTGCGGCGCGGGAGGCACGGTAGTGGTCGATACTTTGGGGCGTTTCTTAATTGTCGTAGTCGTCGCGTTCGGGTCTGTGGCAACTATTTGCGTGTCGACAACCTCCCTGTCAAATTCAACGTGAATGGTCGGCACCGCCGAAAGCAACACGGCCGTCTCGGCGATGCCGAGCGCCCCGGCGCTCGTAAATGTCACATCGAGAACTCCCTCCGCATCGATCGTGAGCGCGGCGAGACCACCTTGGGCGTAACTATCGGCGAGTGTGCGGGGTGCCTCGGTGCCGACTATTTCGACGCGCGTGTTGGACGGCAGAGAAATGATCGTTCCGCCAGCGCCTTCGGGCGCGAGCACGAACAGTGTCACGGTCGTTAACTCGTTGACATCGTTGACGGTAGCAAGAAGCGCCATTGGCGTGCTCGGGATTTTCAGTTGCTGGCCGGCGTCGACACTGCGACCGCCCGACGAACTGAGCAGCGACCTGCCGCCAGCAACTACTCCGATAGGCAATATGCATGCCGCGGCGAGGCCACTGATCAATGCGCCGAGAAGTCGCTTTCTCTGGCGCGAGGGAATTGCGGTCATGCCTTGTCCAAATTTTCGCCGCGTGAATCAACTTTGGAGCCGTACAAGCCGCGCTCGAAGATGACATTGAGTACTGGCTCGGTGACCAGGTAATCGAGCGGCCGGCCGTCGGCAAAACGGGCTCGCAAATCGGTGCTGCTGACTTCGAGTCGCGGCGACTCGACGCGCAACC
>JBKJMC010000241.1:0-3630 GCA_046596615.1 Ilumatobacteraceae bacterium
TCAACTCCATGGGGTTCACGCTTGCCGGTCTCTTCATTGCGAGCAACATAGCAATGTTCGCCATTTTTCTCTCTCTGCGCTAGGGCCGCGGAGACACTTGACAGCCAAAGTACGGCATGTGTGATACTGATATTCATTGCCAATTCTACGGCCAGCCGCACACATCGCGATCGTGACAACAAAAACCATCGGAGCAGAAATGGAACGTGACGAGCCGACCAAAGGCCCTATTGAACAATTTGTCGTTGACGACACAGACCCACTACTTGACACTGCGGCGACTCGCCGCGACTTGCGTAACCTTGCGAGCCGGATCGATTCGCAGTTCGTGCTTTTAGATGCTCGACTTAGCGGTCAGATTCTGCAAATGAGTTCAGACCTGCGCGACAAGTTCAACTCCATGGGGTTCACGCTTGCCGGTCTCTTCATTGCGAGCAACTTAGCAATGTTCGCCATTTTTCTCTCTCTGCGCTAGGGCCGCGGAGGTACTCGACAATAAAAGCCATTGGAGCCGAAATGACGATTTATACGGGCTCATCGCATGGCAGTTAATTTGGTCAACCGCGAAAAGAGGCAATTTACGTCGCACTAATCTGCCTATCGTTCGTAGTTGGATTAGATCGTATTGCCTGATCGCCCCAACAGAGTGAAACCTCACCCTGGTACACCCAGTGGCTACTATCCCATTGTGGGTGAGTCTGTTCTACGTAGCCAGATCAGCGGTGCGATAGTTGGGTATTACAACAAATGAAACTGGAGGCAGGTTGATCACAGCATTTTCATTGGCAGAGAAATTTCACTCCGGGCAGAATCGCAAAAGCGCAGCCAGCGTCGGAGGCGGATCAGGCGATAAAGAGACGCCGGTGCCATACATTTCGCATTTGCTTGCGGTCGCGGCACTGGTCTTGGAGAACGGTGGCTCTATGGCTCAGGCCGATGCTGCACTGTTGCATGACGTGCTCGAAGACACAAGCTGCACCTACAAGATGCTGGTCGACGCTGTAGGGGTCGAGGTCGCCGACATCGTTCAGGCTTGCACGCACCAAGAGTTTCCAGATATTACCGACGAGGTCGAAAAGTCTCGGGCCAAGAAGGCTTCGTACTTGCGTAACTTGCTTGAACCTAGTCACAACAGAGATGCGATTCTCGTGGCGCTCGCCGACAAGACGCACAATGCCGACGCGACACTGCGCGACTGGGACGCTTCGGGGCATGATCCGCAAATGTTCGCCAAGTTTCACCTCGGGTACGAAGATCAAAAGAAGTGGTACCAAGACTTACTGGTGGCCTTCAAGTCACTCAATGTCGGTGCGCCACAGTTGCTGGCCAGATTTGATCACGCAGTAACGACAATGTTTGGAAGTAAATAGCAGAAACGATCAAATCGCGCAACGTCATCACTCTTGGGGTTGTCGCCCGCGGCGGTGAAAATGGCATCAAGCACACTCGACCAGACGATGACCGAGCTAGTGGGTGCAACGAAGTCGATGCGCAAGTAATTTGGGTGCACGCTCTACCCGCCAAAAATTAAGTTGCGCGAAACTTCTCAATAGTCTTTAATTTCGGGTAATTCTCCGCTACTAATAGGAGTAGCACTTAGTGCTTGTTTAATCGGCCGTATTGGCTTGGCGCCGCACACATGTTCTTCAAGGAGAGAAGCTCAATGGAGGCAGCAATGGATGCGGTAAATGCGGTTAGCGATATACACCACCTAGGAGAATTCGTGACTGGGCAAAATGAAGGTCGTAAGGACAAGCCAATAACGGGCAACGACCTCTACAACTTTGCGGTGCAGACAGATTCCAACTTCATGACTTTGCGTGGCGACATTCGCAATTTGGGCACCGTTATGAGCAGCGAATTCAAAGGTGTAGAGGCGCGGTTCGATGGTATAGAGGCGCGGTTCAGTGGCGTAGACAACGAGTTCAAACTCGTACGAATGGAAATGGCCAGCGGTTTCGCGGCTATAAACGCACGGTTCGAATTCGTAGACGCACGGTTCAATGGTGTTGACGCCGAGTTCAAGGGTATTGACGCCGAGTTCAAGGGTATTGACGCCGAGTTCAGATGTATTGACGCGAAGTTCAAAGAGGTTTACGCCGAGTTCAAAGCTTTGAGAGCCGAAATGAAAGAGGGGTTCGCCCTATTGCGAATCGAGATACAAAGAAGCAACTGGAGAGTTTCTGTGAGCACGATCGGCGCGATGATTGCACTCTTAGGAATCGATCGATTCTGGCTCTAACTGCCGCTACTCAGTAGCGACCTAGTTTGCGGCGATTCCCCCACCGATAACGAACCTGTTTGTCGGATCGTAAAAGACAACGCTCTGGCCGGCAGCAATGCGCCGCTGCGGCGACAACCACGAGACGAGCACCGAGGTAGCGACATCGCCGACTAGCAAAGTTGCGGGATGGACTTCGCCGTGCGCGCTGCTCTGCACCAAAACATCATTCGTCGTCGCCAACCGAGCAACATCGCCGGCGTCGGACCAGACAATATTGTTTACGGAAAATTTCTCGCGCAGTAAGCCGGACTCGTCGCCGACGGTAACTCGGGCGTTCGGCCTGTCGACATCGACGACATAACGCTTTGGCCCACCGCCTGGCATTCCGAGACCCTTACGCTGGCCAATTGTTACGAGCTCGAGCGCCTCAACCTTGCCTGCATGGCTTCCGTCCTCGTTGACAACTTCGGCGACGCGAAACGGAATGCGCTTGCCGAGAAACGCCTCACGCCCGCCTGTGCGGCTGATGAAGCAAACGTCTTGGCTGTCGGGCTTGTCGGCAGTGCGCAGGCCGAGTTCGAGCGCCCTAGCGCGAACCTGGGCCTTCGTGAGATTGCCGACCGGAAACATCGTGTAACCAAGTTCGGCTTGGTCGAGCATGTGCACCACGTACGACTGATCCTTGGCGTCGTCATGGCCGCGGGTTAGGCGAAGCGTGCCCGCATCGTCTGATTCAATTCTCGCATGGTGGCCGGTCGCAACCGCGTCGAAGCCAAGCAGTCTGGCGCGCTCGCTGAGGCGATCGAACTTGAGGTGACGATTGCACTCGATGCATGGGTTCGGGGTAAAGCCATCGACGTGTGCCTTCACATATGGATCTACGACGTGAGTGTTGAAATCGTCAGAAAAATTGAAGACCAGGTGATCGATGCCGAGTTGTTGCGCGACGCGGCGAGCATCGTCAACGTCAGAGACCGAGCAGCAACCCGTATCGCTCTCGCCACCCCACAGACGCATTGTCACACCGACGACCTCGTGCCCCTGCGTCTTGAGTTCGGCTGCGGCGACCGAAGAGTCGACGCCACCAGACATGGCTACAAGGACCTTCATAACCAATAAGGATACGGGCCTTAAATGGCTATCTAGCGGCGCAGTTTGTTTACCGCGCCGACTACAGCGACGACAGCGTTGTCAATGTCGGCGTCGGTCGTGGTGTGACCGAGGCTCAAACGCAGCGCGCCCATGCTCCATTCGGTATCGATGCCCATTGCCTGCAATACATGGGACGGCTCCATCGCCCCGCTGGCACACGCCGAGGCGGCCGAGGCACAGACTTCCGATTCGTCCAACAAGTACAAAAGCGCTTCGTTCTCGCAATTCTTAAAACACAAGTGCGCGATGCCTGG
>JBKJMC010000040.1:0-10527 GCA_046596615.1 Ilumatobacteraceae bacterium
ATCAAACGGGGATTGCCTGAAAGATCGATTGCGGCACTGTGGGATGCCGCAATGGGCTTCAAGGTTCGAAACGCGACATATCGCACGGGCTCCGACGAGGATCTGACCGAGCAATCGGCAGGGCGCGACCTTCGCCAGTTGGCTGAACTTAAACTCCTGATCGCTCACGGGGAGAAACGCGGCCGCTACTACGTGGCTGGTACCTCGCTTCGCAGGATGCGACAGATTGTTATTGATTCGCGAGATCAACGTGATGATTCGGACCCGTTTGCAAAGCGTCGGCGAGTAATAGGCTGAGGGAATGCCAACATACGAGTTTCGCTGCCGCACCTGTGACACGACTTTCGAAGAGCGCCGCGCGATGGCGCAGGCCAACGAGCCAGCGACTTGCCCGCAAGGTCACGAAAACGCCGTGCGACTTTTGAGCGTGTTCGCCTCGGTTGGCGCAACGGGTGCTTCGTCAAAACCGACTGCGGCGCCGAGCGCGCCAGCGCGCGGTTGCGGCTCGGGTTGCGGCTGTCACTAGTCGGATCGCGCAGTTGGAACGGCGAAAATAATGGCTGAGATCGATCATCGGTCAATCGCGATCTCGACCTACAACGAATGTTGGAAACTATTAGAGACTGCCCGCTCGGCGGAAGATGACCGCAACCTCTTGTCGCTGGCATTTGCATCGCGCTATCACTGGCTGCAGGTCGGTGGCGCCCAGCAGCGAGTGGTCGCCGATTGGATGGTGAGTCGGTGCGCGGCCGCGGTCGGCGAAGGTGCCTTGAGCGTGAAATTTGCGACCAGCTCGCTGGAGGGACTACCAGTCGACGCGCCGGCTTGGATGCGCGCAAGCGTGCACGAAGGGATGGCACGGGCAAGCGCGGCAGTTGGCGATCGCGATGGGAGGGCCGCTCATATTGCAATGGCGCGCGCGGCACTCGAATCCGAGCAGTCGCTGGAGGATCGCGAGTTGATCGAATTGCAACTATCTACCGTTTGATCGGCGGTACTAAATTTGCGAGCGCCACCGTGACGGCAGGGCCGCATCGATTCGCGGACACCGAATTTCGGCGCGCGCAATGACGAACCAGTCGACAAGCTGAATGCCTGCGCGATGGTAACTCGCACGCGCACCCACAAACTCGGAGGCACCGTCCGACTGATCGGCGCCTTCAAAGGTTGTCGTCCATTGCGGCCGCACGGAGGCGATCACAACCGCCTGCGCAAATTCTTGCGAAACGCAATGACTAATGACTTCGTCGACCAGGAGCGAGAGGTGCTCGCCGGTGTCTAACGCGAAGAGCCCAATGCCACGGTGGTCGCTGCGCATCATTAACACGAGTGTCTCTGGACGCAGCGGCCGCGATATTGCTAGAGAAAATACTGCGAGGGCCGCCGAGGCCGATGTGATGGGGTCGCGATGCGCGCGGGGCACATGAGTTGGTAAAACGAGTTGCGATAGCACGTCGCCTCCATTTTTTTAAAAGGAGGGTATGTGGTGGGTGTGGCGCGGTTCTGCGGTGCGGCGGTTCCTAAGTGCAGTTACGCGAGAACGACCAGTTGCACGACGGTGATGGCTAGCGCGCCAACAACAATTGGTGTCGCGATTTGCGCCCAACTCGGTAGGCGCCACTTGCGCGGCGCGAACAATACGGCTCCGCAGACTGCGCCTGCAATTGCGCCGCCGAAGTGCCCGCCGATCGAAACGCCAGGGATAGCGAGAGTGAAAATGATGTTGATGGCGAAGGTCGCTCCGAGGCCCGTGCGGAGCGGATTCATGCCGCGTTGACGCATGCCGACGACGGCGGCGGCCATGATGCCAAAAACCGCTCCCGACGCACCGCCGGTGAATGCGTTTGGCGTGAGCAGCAATGCACCTGTCGAACCGGCCAGCAACGACGCGAAGTAAACGAGGCCGAACTTGAGCGAGCCGAGCGACGGTTCGAGCATGCGGCCGAGCTGGTACAAGATGTACATGTTCATCGCCACGTGCAAGATTCCGAAGTGCACGAAACCGCTGCTGACCATTCGGTACCACTCGCCGTTCGCGATGAAGACACGCGATACGCCGAGCCGGTAGGCCTCATTGGAGACGCCGCCGTTCATGCCCAAAGTGTTCGAGTTGGCGAGCCCCATCCACGCGAAGATTCCTAAATTGATTGCGATTAGCGAGTTGGTAACTGGGAATGGTGATGATGAGCGGCGCTGGTTAATTCGCTGGCGGTCGCGCGGGTTGGTAACGCGCGGCGCGCTTGCGCGCGGCAGCCGGGCCGGAAGTTGCGATGGCGGAAGTTGCGGTGGGGGCAGTTGGCTCACGCGACTATTCGGGCTCTTTTTCGGCGTATTCGCGATTGGCCAGGTACCACTCGACTGTGCGCCTGAGGCCGTCTTCGAAATCGGTGCTGGCGTGCCAGCCAAGTTCTGCCTCGGCGCGGGAGGCGTCGACTCGGCGTCGCGGTTGACCGTCTGGGCGCGTCGAATCCCATGCGAGTTCGCCGCCGAAGCCAACTATCCGCGCAATTGTCTCGGCGGTTTCGCGGATTGTAATTTCGCGATTGTTGCCTAAATTGAGAGGCTCTGCGCCGTCGCGCAACTGCGCGGCCAGCACAACGGCGTCGGCGGCATCTTGCACGAAGAGGTAGTCGCGGCTGGCGGTGCCGGTGCCCCACACCGAAATTTTGTCGAGCCCAGATTCTTTTGCCTCGACACATTTTTTGATGATGGCGGGGATGACGTGCGAGACCGACTCGTGAAACTTGTCTCCGGGGCCGAACAGATTTGTCGGAATCAGAAAGGCGAAATGCTGGCCATACTGCTTGGCGTTAACTTGGGCGTGCATCAGCATCGCCTTTTTGGCGATGCCGTACGGCGCGTTGGTCTCTTCGGGGAAGCCGTCCCACAGCGACTCTTCGCGAAACGGCACGGGCGTAAATTTTGGGTACGAGCAGACGGTACCCAGCAGCACTGTCTTGTGCACGCCAACTTGGCGGGCGGCCTCGATGACGTGAGTGCCCATCAGCAGGTTGTCGAGATACAACTGCGCTGGTGCGACCTGGTTGTAGCCGATGCCACCGACGCGCGCCGCCAGATGCACGACATGGCTCGGTTGGTGCTGAGTGAATAATTGTTCGGCAACTCCGAACTTGGTGAAGTCGGCCTCGAGCCTGCGCGGAGCGACAACGCTGGCGCCGGCGCTGCGTAAAGTTGCGACGACATGTGAGCCGAGAAAACCGTTGCCGCCGGTGACGACGACGGTCCGATTGGCCCAATAAGTGCGCGATTCTGCAGTCGCGCTCGGCGAGGTCATAGGTAACAGGATACTGAGTTGGCACAATAGAGGCGTGCGAGTCGGCTACACACTTGAGCAGTGCTGGCACCAAGTGCCCGGCGGCACGGCCGTGGCGGCTATAGAAGTGGCCCGCGAGATGACCAACGTGCGCGAGGACATCTCGCTGATTGGCGTCGCCGGCAAACATTCTGCTGCGCCGCGCGAAGCCTTCGCGCCACCGTGCGAGGTGCGCCAGTTGCCGCTTGCGGGCGGCTTGTTGTACGAGGCTTCGCTGCGATTTAATCGTCCGTTTGTCGAGCGAACTCTCGGGTCGATCGACCTCTTGCACTGCACCTCGTTGATTCCGTTTGCAACCCGCGCGCCGATGATCGCAACCGTCCATGACTGCGCGTTCTTGCACCACCCCCAGTTTTTTACGCGCCGTGGCAACAAGGTGTTTCGACGCAGCCTTCAGGTTTTAAAAAGGCGCGCGGCGATGGTGCTGTGCTCGTCGTTTGCCACCGTGAATGATTGCCTCGAGTTTGGTTTCCCGCCAGACCGAGTGCGTCACGTAACTCTTGGCGTGCGAAGCGAGATTGCTACCGACGACGACATTGTCAAGGCGCGCGCGGCGTACTCGCTGCCCTGGGAGTATCTGCTGTTCGTCGGCACGCTCGAACCGCGCAAGAATCTCGCCCGCTTGGTCGAGGCGATCAGCAGTCATCCCGAGGCGCCGGTGCTGGTTATTGCTGGGGCCGAGGGCTGGGGTGAGATGAACATTCAGCCCGGCGCGAACGTTCAATTCATCGGTTTTGTGGATGAGAAGCATTTGGCCGGTCTGTACGCCGGTGCCCGCGTCATGTGTTATCCGTCGGTGTGGGAAGGTTTTGGCCTGCCGATCCTGGAGGCGATGGCGCAGGGCACACCGGTCGTGACCAGCAGTGGCACATCTACCGAAGAGGTCGCCAATGGCGCCGCCGTGCTCGTAGACCCCTACAGCGTCGAAAGTATTTGGGATGGTATTGAGCGGGCAATGCGGGATCGTGACGAGTTGGCGATGAAGGGAAGGGCTCGGGCGAAGACGGCGACATGGGCGCACACCGCGGCCCTGACCGCGCAGGCCTACGACGAAGTGCTGTTATGAGCAAGAGAATTTCGGTGGCGGTAAATATGTTGTGGTGTGTCGCCGGCAGGGTCGGCGGCAGCGAAGAATATTTGGTGCGCCAACTCAGCGGGCTCGGCGCTATCGATTCGCCCTACGCGGTGACGCTTTACGCGCCGCGCGGCTTTTCGTCGGCTCACCCCGAGTTACTGGAGAAGCATAAATTTGTCGAGGCGCCGTCAGATTGTCGTCGCCGCGAAACCCGAGTGCTGCTCGAAAACACGTGGCTCCTTGGCAAGACTCGGGGCAGCGACATCGTGCACCACGCCGGCGGCACGCTGCCGACGCGTTCCACGGGAACCACGTTGTTGACGGTGCACGACGTGCAGTATCTGACGTACCCCGAATACTTCAGCAACTACAAATTGCGCTACCTTCGCAATCGCGTACCATCTTCGTTGCGCAGAAGCGACGCGGTGGCCGTGCCCAGCGCGTACGTGGCCGCGACGCTCGCCGATTCGTTCGGAGTTTTGCCCGAAAAAATTTACGTTGTGCGGCACGGGGTCTCGCCGGCCCTCGGTTCCACGGCAACCCCAGAGGCCGAACTGCGCTCGCGATTTGATCTTGGCGCCGGCGAAGTGTTGTTCATGCCGGCGATCACGCACCCGCACAAAAATCACGAGTTCCTATTGCAGATGTTGAGCACCCATTGGTCAGACCCGAATTTGCGGCTTGTGTTAGCGGGCGGCGAGGGTCGCGCCGACGCATTAATACAAAGACAGGTTGTCGATCTCGGCCTTCAACATCGCGTTGTGCGCATCGGCCGTGTCGGCGCCGACGATCGCGACGGCCTGATCAAGATGTCGCTGGCGGTTGTCTTCCCGAGCAGCTACGAAGGCTTCGGCGCCCCCGTGCTCGAGGCGATGAAGTTGGGTACGCCCGTGATTGCCAGCGAGCAGGCGGCCGTAGTTGACGTACTTGGCGGGTCGGGCCTTAACCTGCCTATACAAGTCGAAGCGTGGGCCGACGCATTAGATGTAGTGCGCGCGCGACGTGCCGAGATGACCCGACATGGCTTGCTACGCGCGACTCAATACACCGACTCGATGTCGGCGCAAGACTTGTGCAGCGCCTATGCCGGAGCGCTCAATGCTCGCGGGAGTCTTAGATGAGCGATGGCAAGAATCGTTTGCGGCTAGTCGTACTTTGCCCGCATTTTGAGCCCGACATGGCCCCGACTGGCGCGGTGATGTCGCGAATAGTGCACGAACTTGCCAAGCTCGGCCACGAGTTGCACGTCGTCACTTCATTGCCGTGGTACCGCGAACACGCGATTGAGGACACTTGGGGAGGCAAGCTGTGGCGAGTCGAGCAAACGGCATGGGGGAGCATCACCCGCGTGCACCCATTCCCCGGCACGACCAAGCAAAATTTGTTGCGCCGCGCGATCGGGTTTGGGTTGTTCAGCCTGATCGCCGGGATCTGCGCGTTGCGCGCCGGCCGCAATAAAGGTCGTTCGACGCGAATCGACGGCGTGCTTGCAATGTCGCCGCCGTTGACCCTCGGCCTCACGGGCAGGTTCGTGGCGACGTTGCGGCGCACGATGCTTGTGTTCAATATTCAAGACGTGTTCCCCGATGCCGCGGTGCGAACTGGCGCGATCACGAACAAGAGAATTATCGCTGCGGCAAAGTTATTGGAGCGAGTCAGCTACAACAAGTCTGATGCCGTTGTCGTGCTGTCTAGTGACTTGCTCGCCAACGTATATGACAAAGTCGCGCCAAGCCATCGCGGCGCGCTGCACGTAATCCCCAATTTCGTTGATATCGCGGCGATTGCGCCACAAGACAGGATGACTCCATACCGTCGCGAACTCGGCCTCGGCGACGAATTGGTCGTCATGTACGCTGGCAACGTCGGGTTCTCGCAGTCGCTCGACATGGTTATCGCGGCCGCCACGGAGTTGTGGCAATGTCACTTCGTAATCAACGGCGATGGCGCTGCGCTCAAGGCTTTACGCGAGTCTGCCCGCAACCTGCGCAACGTGCACTTTGTTGAGTACCAGCCGATCGAGCGCTTGTCAGAGGTCTTGGCCTCGGCCGATATTCACGTCGTGCCGCTTCGGGCCGGCCTTGCCAGCGTCAGCGTGCCGTCAAAAACGTATTCGATTCTTGCCGCCGGCCGACCGATTGTTGCCGCGGTCGACGCCGCCACCGAGGTTCCGCGAATGTTGGAAGCAAGCGGGGCGGGAATTGCTGTTGCCCCCGACGACCCACGCCTGTTCATAGGCGCGATTCGCACGCTGATGGAGCGGCCAGATTTGCGCGCCGAGATGGGGTCTAACGGCCGCCGCTGGGTTGCAGGCCAGATGTCTCCTGAGGCGGTGGCTCGCGCATACGAGGCATTGTTCGTTAAACCGCGCAACTCGCGGTAGCATTTCGTCTTCGTGGCCAGATCATCATCAGCAGAAAAAGTTGCCCGCCTTGCTGAAAAGGGCAAAGGGAAGAAAATCCGCTTTCAGGGCGGCACTCTCTTCCCGACCGTCGTCGCCGCCGTGCTCATACTTGGCGTAGCGCTGATTGCCTACGCGCGACAGAGCGGTGGCCCAGTTTTAAAGGCCGCCGCCGACGCTAATTACTTCGCCTCGTTCGGTGTCTATAAATGCGACGCATACTTGACCGGATTCCCCGAAATCGGATCGGCCAGCAACGACGTCGCCACGCTCGAGACCGGTGCAACAATCATCCAGGAGGGTGTAGTTAGTTGGAAGCCGCAGATTTTGGCGGGCGAGCGCCGCGCCAAGACGAAAACGATTTTTGACTTGTACGGCATCACTGTCACAGACGACTCGGTGAAGTTTCCTAAGGGTGTTAATAACGGCGAGAAGATCACCGAACTCGACACCAAGTGCCCCGCGGCCGATGGCAAATTACAAGACGCCCAACTCGAAGTGATCGTCTGGGACGACTACACATCGACGGCGAACAAGTTGAGCATTGCCGGTCTTAATGATGTGCGACTCACGGGTAATGGTATGGCAATTGCATTGGCGTTCGTTGCCAAGGATGCGCAGCCGCCGCAGCCCGCCAGTTCGGCCGATCTCGCAAGTCTGCTCACCAACCCGTAAGGCGATGCAAGCTGTAGTGCTCGTCGGTGGGTTCGGAACCCGCCTTCGTCCACTCACCCTAAGTGTTCCCAAACCCCTGCTGCCAATTGTGCACGTATCGATTCTCGAACGGTTGATGAACACCCTCGCGGCCGGTGGCGTTACAGATGCGGTGTTATCTCTCGGCTTCAAGCCGCAACCATTTCTCGACGCATTCCCCGACAACATCTGCGGCGGCGTTCGACTTTCGTACGCGGTCGAAGACTCGCCACTCGATACTGCCGGGGCGATCGGCTTCGCGGCTCGCCACGCCGATATCGATGAAACATTCATCGTCGCTAACGGCGACGTGATCTGCGATCTCGATGTTGCGGCACTCGTCGCGTTTCACCGGTCACACGGCGCTCATGGCACTTTGCACCTGACGCCGGTTGAAGATGCGTCGCAATTCGGCGTAGTTGAGACCGATGCCTTCGGAAGGGTGCAACGCTTCGTCGAAAAGCCAAAGCCCGGCGAAACGGAAAGCCACCAGATCAGCGCGGGCACGTACGTGCTCGAGCCCGCGACGCTTAAGCGCATGCCCGGCAATGGGCCTTTGTCGATTGAGCGCGTGACGTTTCCTGACATGGCCGAAGCTGGCGAACTTTTCGCTATGTCAACCACCGATTATTGGATCGATGCCGGTAGGCCAGACACATATATTCGCGCCAACTTGGATTGGGTTAAGAGGGGTAAGGCCGGCGACGCTGCGGCCGTGCACCCGACAGCGGTGGTTGCGCCGAACGCACGTATCGTCAACAGCATCGTCGGCGCCGGGGTGCGAGTGGGGCCAAACGCGCTTGTCAAAGCGTCGGTGTTGCTGCCGGGCGCGATCATTGGCGCAAATACTCGTGTCGCTGACAGCGCGGTGATGGGCGTAGTTAAGGATCACGCCAAGTTGCATGGTTGCCTGATCGGTAGCGATGGTGTCGTCGACTTTGGCGAACAGCTCATTGATGCGCGCGTACCATCGCCAGACGCAAGCGAGTAAAAACATGGCGTCGACCGCAGCAGCACCGATGAAGATGCTGGTGGTGGGCGGCGCTGGATTTGTGGGGTCGCATTTGGTCGATCGACTTCTCGCCGACGGGCACTTCGTCGATGTCGCCGACGATCTTTCGACGGGGTCGTTATCAAATCTTGCCGAAGCACGATCGCGGGGCGTTGGCCTCAGGTTTCATCACCTCGACGTAATGAGCCAAGAGTTCACGGAGCTGGTCGGGCTGCGTCAGCCCGACGTCATTTATCACCTGGCGGTGCTGCCGCCGAACGCAACCGAGACCTCTGTCGCACTGCATTCTGTCGCGCTGGTGCTGGCGGTGCTTGAGGCGGCGCGGCTCAACTGCGTACGCAAGATCGTCATTGCCGTGCCCGCGGGGCTACTTTATGGCGAGGTGCCGGCGCGCAATTTGCCGGTCAAAGAAGGTCGGGCATCAACCGCAATCGGAGTGAGCCACGTGATGGCCAACACGGTTATCGAATTGCTCGGCGTTTACCGCGAAACCCACGACATCGAGTTCACCGCGCTGGCTTTGGCCAATGTCTACGGCCCGCGCCAACGCGCCCAGGACGGCGTAGTCGGGGCATTCGCCGACGCGCTCGTGAGTAAGCGACGGCCCGTGCAATTCGGCACCGGCAAGCAAACCCGCGATTTCGTGTACATCGACGACGTTAGCGACGCGCTCGCGCGCGCCAGCACGAAGGGCGGCGGACTCGTGATCAATGTCGGCACTGGTGTGCAGACATCCATCGAGAATCTGTGGAAGACGATGGCGGTAGGTTCGGCATTGCAATTGCGCCAGGAGCCGGCGCGGTCAGGCGACTTACAGCGTCTGGCGGTTTCGGTGGCGCGTGCCCGAATTCAATTGGGGTGGAAGCCGTGGACGTTGCTCAGCGACGGGATCGATGAATTGCTAAACCGTTGATTGACTTATCGCGGCAAACCGGTTAGCGGAACAAATCTTCCTGCGGGTTGCGCACGATCTCTTTGATCGAAGAATCTCTAAACCACGAGGCGTCGGCGCCGCGCACGATCGCCACTGGAATACCGTACGACTTGCCCATCACCAGTTCGCCGGTGCTGGCCAGCTCGTCTGCGACGGCGACCTCGGTGACATTCATGATGCGCCCGGTCGCGTCGGGCGTTCCGCGCAGGTCGACGACGCCGGCAATGCCCGCCACGCCAATGGCGACGTCGGTGAGTCCGTTGCGCCAAGGGCGGCCGAATGTATCGCTGACGATTACGCCGACGCGCACATTGAGCTGGGCGAAGATGATGTCGCGAATTCGGCGCGCCGAGCGGTCGCTGTCGATCGGCAGCAGCGCCGCGTACCCGCGCTCGACATTTGAGAGATCGATGCCAGAGTTAGCGCATACGAATCCGTGTTTGGTTTCGGTAATGATCAGGTCGCCGCGTCGGCGCACGATGCGCACGGCCTCATCCTCGACGAGTTGTTTGTGGCTTACAGGGTCATCGGGGTTGATCGGTACGAGGCGACCCTCGGCCTTAGAGACGATCTTTTGCGTGACGATAACGACATCGTTTTCTAAAAGTGGCCCGTTGGGCTCGTTGCGGCACGATTCAACGATGATCTCGCCGAGTTGATCGCCGGGCCTAATTTCGCCGATGCCTTCGATGCCCCAGGCGGTTAAGCGGTTCATCGCCACGCTCGAATGGTCGTGCGGGCGAGTTCGGTCGTGATCTCTGGCGTGCTCATGATTGTGTCGGTGACCACGCAGCGCATGCCCTCTGCCTCGACGTGGCCGGCCATGTTTTCGTCGGCGGTATCGATCACGAGTGTTCCGCAGATCGGCGCGTAAAGTCTGGCGACCCCGGCGACGGTGGCCTCGAGGCCGAGCTCGCGCATCAGTCTGTCCGCGGGTCCCTTTAGCGCGGCGCCCGCAACTATCGGCGAGATTGCGACGACCGATTCGCGGCGACCGCTCAATGTCTCGTTCACGCCGTGCAGCGCTCGTATCGGCCCGATCGAAACGAGCGGATTCGATGGGGCGATGACAACTGTC
>JBKJMC010000120.1:0-5642 GCA_046596615.1 Ilumatobacteraceae bacterium
AAATTATTTGCTGACGGCAGATCTTTGCGTAACCGCATCAGCGGCGCCAGAAACGGCGATCTCTGATCGGCGCTTAAGCGCAGCACCGATCAACTCGCGAAACAACGGGTGCGGACGATCGGGCCGACTCTTGAACTCTGGGTGCGCCTGAGTGCCAATCCAAAATGGATGATTATTCAGTTCGATGAACTCAACCAAACGTTTGTCTGGCGAGGTGCCGCTGCAAATGAACCCCGCGGCCTCGAAGCGCTGTCGATAACCAGAATTAAATTCGTAGCGGTGGCGGTGACGTTCGCTGACGACAGGCTCGCCGTACGCATTTGCGACTTTCGTGCCGGGCTCAAGAACGGCGTAGTAGGCGCCCAGCCTCATCGTGCCGCCCTTATCGGAGACATCGCGCTGATCATGCATTAAGTCGATCACGGGGTTCTGCGTCGTGGCATCGAACTCTGTCGAGTTGGCGTCGGCGAGTCCGAGCACATGACGGGCAAACTCGATTGTCATCACCTGCATGCCCAAACATAGGCCGAGGCACGGAATGTTGTTCTCGCGAGCAAACTCGGCCGCGCGGATTTTGCCTTCGATACCCCGAGGACCGAATCCACCAGGAATCACGATGCCATCCAGCGACCCCAGTCGATCGTCTGCGAGAAGTCCCTGCACATCTTCCGCCTGGATCCATTCGATCTGTACTTTTGCGCCGTGATGAAACCCGGCGTGCTTGAGACTCTCGACGACCGACAAGTAGGCGTCTTGCAGTTCAACATATTTGCCAATAAGTCCGATGTGCACCGGCGTCGTTGATGCCTCGACGCGGGCCACCAGTTCGCGCCACGGCGTGAGGTCGAGCGGCGCATCAATCTTCAAAACTTCGCAGATCACGGTGTCGAGACCCTCGTCGTGCAAGATCAGCGGCAATTCGTAGATGTTCTTAACATCGGCGGCGTTGATCACGTGGCGCTGGTCGACGTCGCATTGGCTAGAGATCTTACGTTTGAGTTGGTCGCTCACGGGTTCTGCGCTGCGACAGACGATTACGTCTGGCTGAATGCCGCGGCTGCGCAGTTCGGTGACGCTGTGCTGTGTTGGCTTGGTCTTTTGTTCACCACTCGGACCGATGTACGGCACCAACGTGACATGCACATAACAGACATTGTCGCGACCGATCTCGTTGCGAAACTGACGAACCGCTTCGAGGAACGGCAAAATCTCGATGTCGCCGACTGTGCCGCCGATCTCAGTGATTACGACATCGACGCCATCGGTCGCTAGGCGCTGGATGCGACGCTTGATCTCGTCGGTTACGTGCGGGATTACCTGCACCGTGCGACCGAGGTAGTCGCCGCGGCGTTCCGCCGCGAGAACGGCTTGATAAATCGAACCCGTGGTGGCGTTAGATGAGCGCGAAAGATTTTCGTCGATGAATCGTTCGTAGTGGCCAAGGTCGAGATCGGTTTCGCCGCCATCGTCGGTAACAAAAACTTCGCCGTGCTCGAACGGATTCATCGTTCCCGGATCGACGTTGATGTACGGATCAAGTTTTTGCATCGTCACGCGCAGGCCGCGCATTTTCAACAGGCGACCAAGAGAAGAAGCCGTCAGACCTTTGCCGAGAGAGCTCGCAACGCCACCTGTTACGAACACATGCTTTGGCATTACTGACCTCCGTCTTGGCACTACTACTTGCCGTACACTCACGACGGAAGATAAGTATACCCGCGTCTGGTCGCTGCTAGCGCTTGCCCCTCGCCGCCGCGTCCATCAGCTCGGATGCGTGCGTCAAAGCCGCAGCCTCGGCCACCCCGCCCGAAAGCATGCGGGCGATTTCGGCGATTCTCTCTTGCTTATTGAGCAGATCGGCCTGAGCAAAAGTTTGTTTAGCCTTGACCGTTTTGGAGACCTTGACCTGATGCGAAGCGTTGGCGGCCACCTGCGCCAAGTGCGTCACGACCAGCACTTGGTGTCGCCGACCGAGATCAGCCAACGCCTGCGCAACCGCGACGGCAGCCTCGCCACCGATGCCAGCATCGACTTCGTCAAACACCAAGGTGCCCGGCGCTTCAGTTAGCACCAAACGCAGCGCCAACATCGTTCGCGCCAACTCGCCTCCCGAGGCAACCTTGGTTAACGGCTGCGGTTTTGAACCAGGGTTGGCAGCGAGCAAGAACACAACCGCTTCGCCAGACGGGTCTGAAGCGCTCTCGCCAACCTCGACTTCGAGCACGGCGTGCGCCATCGCCAATGTGCGCAAATGGCCTTGCACCTCTCTGGCCAACTTCGGAGCTGCCTTGCGTCGAACTTCGCCAACTTTAGTTTCGGCTTGCCGCAATTGCGACACGGCGACCTTGCGCTCGGCATCGAGGGCTGCCGCCCGAGCCTCGTAGCCCTCAAGCTCTGCAAGTCGAGCCTCCGACTCGGAGCCATACTTGATCACTTCGGACAAATTCTCGCCATATTTACGTCTCAGGTCGACGAGCAGTTGCCGGCGCTGGCGAATTTGGTCGAGGCGCTCGGGATCCTCGTCGATATTTTCTGCCGTCGTGCGCAACTCGACCGTCACATCTTCGAGTTCGCTCTGCAGACCACGCAGCCGCGCCGCCAGCACTGCCAAGGCCTCGCGATGACCCAACGCCGAAATCGCCGAGCCCAGGGTGTCGCCCGCGCCGCCGTCGTCGGCCAGAGCGGCCACGCTGAGCCACAAAGCCTCGCGATGGCTTACCGAGTCTGCCAGCAGGTCTTCCTCGCGCGACAACGACGTATCTTCGTCGGGATCATTAAGACCAGCGCCGACAATCTCGTCAACCTGAAAACGCAGCAGGTCGATTTCGCGCGCCCTCGCCCGCTCGTCGCCACCAATCGCCGCCAAGTTGGCGTCGATCTGGGTTAAACGGGCGCGGGCCTCGCGCAGAGGCGCCAGTTCGACGCCGCTGTAATTGTCGAGCGCGCGACGTTGGGCCGCTGCCCCGAGCAGGCTTTGGTGGGCGTGTTGGCCGTGCAAATCTACCAGTGCTGTGCCGTGTTCGACCAGGTTGGCGACGGTGGCGAGCCTGCCGTTGACATAGGCACGCGAGCGGCCATCTTGCGGCACGACGCGGCACAACACGACCTCGCTGTCGCCATCAACAAAGCGACCCTCGATGCGAGCCTCTGTTGCGCCGGGTCTGATGATCGCCGCGTCACTGCGTCCGCCGACCAGCAGGCTGATCGCTTCGACGAGCATCGTCTTGCCAGCACCGGTTTCGCCCGTCAAGGCGACGAGACCGTCGCCGATCATCAGATCGAGGGTCTCAATGACACCCATGTTTTCGATATGTAACTCTGTGAGCACTACTCGTCTCCTAGACCAAACTTTGCTCTTACAATTTGGTGAAACTTCGGTGTCTCAAAGCGAATAAAGTACACCGTCGATAGATCTGGTTCGAAGGTCACGCAATCATCTTGCACCAGGCTTGTAACACGGCGCCCATCGATGGCCACGTCAACTGGCCTCGTGCCCACCACCCGCATATGCAAGGACTCTGACGGGTCGAGCACCAGCGAGCGGTCGAACAACATGTGCGGGCTGACTGGCGTCACCAACATCGCCCGATGCCGGGGCGACATTACCGGCCCGCGCGCCGACATCGAATAGGCGGTCGACCCTGTCGGTGTCGAGACAATCAAGCCGTCGGCGGAATAGCGGGCGAAAACCTCGTCATTAATACTGACGTCGATCCAGATCGTGTGCCCAGATTGCTGGCGTTCGAGCACCGCCTCGTTTAGTGCACGCCAACTCATGCTCGGTGAGCCATCGTTACGAATCACCGTGGCGAGCAACATCATCCGCGAATCCAAAATAAAATCGTTTCCCTGCACTCCGTCGAGCCAGCGCTTCAGGCTCGGTAGTAAGTCTTGCGGCTCGATCTCGGTCAGATAACCCAGCGTTCCGACATTGACACCGAGTATCGGTACCGGCGCGCCATTTAACATGTGCACGGCGCGCAACACCGTGCCGTCGCCGCCTAAAGTGATCACAACATCGGCGTCTGTCGGATCTCGATCGCTCGCTAGGTGCCCAACCGAGTGCGCCTCGGCGTCTGCTTCCGGCATCCACATGAAGTGGTCGTGTCGTTCAACCCATTCTTCGAGTCGCCCTAATACGTCTCCGACATCGGCGCGCGTGTGATGCGCGATAACTAAAATATTCGTCATCTCGGCGCCTCCAAATCTGTCATGCCTAGAACTACTGCGTACTTACTCTATGACAAAACTCGCGAGCCTAGCCACGACTTAGGTGCAACAAAAATTCGGTATTACCGCTCGCTCCCAATAACGGCGAAACCATTATCCCCCGCTGCACGAAGCCGCGGTCGCGATAACAATCGGCTACCGCCTTACAGGTGCGCGCGTGTACCAGCGGGTCTGTGATCACGCCGCTGGACTTGTCTGCTTCTGCCCTGCTCGCCTCGAACTGGGGCTTAACGAGAAGGATCAGGTGCCCGTCGGGCGCCACCCTCGAGCACAGCGCATCGGCAACTGTTGTCAGCGAAATGAACGAAAGGTCGGCGACGACATAGTCGTATTCCTGGCGAATCAGGCTCGCCGTCTTTCCGTCCTGAAAATCCTCGTCGAGCAGCCGACGAACGTTGAAATTCTCGACCACGGTCACCCGTTCGTTGCCGGCTATACGCTCGTGCAGCAACGCCGCGCCGACATCGACCGCCGTTACATGGGCCGCGCCGGCTTGCAACGCTGCGCCACTGAAACCGCCAGTGCTAGAACCGGCGTCGAGTACGGTCGCGCCGTCCATATCGAGCCCAAAATTCTCTAGGGCTGCCTGAAGTTTTTCGCCTCCGCGGCTGACGAAGCGGGGCTTACGCAAGATGATCACGGCATCGCTACTCGCCACGAGATGTGCACCCGACATCGCCACGGAACCGTTGACCAAGACCTCACCGTCCCCAATCAGTGCCTCGGCCCCTTGAGCGGATTCGGCGAGTTTGCGTTTCAGCAAGACATCGCGCAGCGGCGAACGCGCTGTCATTTTAGGATGTGAGTTGCAAACTCGAACAGGTTGGAACAGACCAGGTTTGGTTTCGCTGGGCTCGCCTCGCGACCGTCGCTGACACCAGATAACACAAGTGCGAACCGACACCCAAGCGTGCGGGCGAAGGCCCCGTCGGTCGAATCTCGATCGCCGACCATCCACGCCTCCGTGAGATCATCTCGCCGTAGCACGAGGCGCACATAGTCGCCCATCGGCACGTGCGGCTTGCCGGCGATAATCGGCCGCACACCCGAGGCGGTAACAATTGCGGCGAGAATCGAACCGCCGCCGGGAATCGGTCCGGCCGGTGTTGGATAGGTGGCGTCGTCATTCGTGGCGATCAATCGCGCGCCACGGCGAACAGCGGCCGCCGCGCGAGTCATGCCCGCATAATCGAACGTGTTGTGATAGCCGACTACCACTGTTTCGACGTCAACATCCTTTTCGTCGCCGCCGCCGTCGTCTGTGCGACCGACAATTACGGCGCCCGCCAACAACACAGCCTCGACGACGCCGAGACCGGCTGCTACGAGCACGCGCTCGCCTTCGCGCAACAAGATGCCAGCCGCATGTGCCGAATTACATACATCATGGCTCGCCTCGATGCCGATGCTCG
>JBKJMC010000068.1:0-5420 GCA_046596615.1 Ilumatobacteraceae bacterium
ACTTTCGAAACAGCGCAGGGGCGATTTTTACGCGTAGAGCCAACCGCGATCACGATGCTCACCGAGCGCGCCATGCGCGACATCGCTCACCTTTTGCGACCCGGTCACCTGCAGCAACTGGCAGACATTCTAAAAGACCCAGAGGCCAGCGATAACGATCGCTTCGTCGCCCTCGACCTGCTCAAAAATGCCAGCATCGCCGCGGGCGGCGTGTTGCCGATGTGCCAAGACACGGGCACGGCGATCGTCAAAGCAAAAAAGGGGCAATTCGTGTTCACTGGTGGCGGCGACGAAGAGGCGATCGCCAACGGCGTCTACAACACGTACCTGACTAGCAACTTGCGTTACAGCCAACTCGCGCCGCTGTCGATGTACGACGAGATCAACACCAACACCAATCTTCCCGCCGAAATCAAAATCTCGGCTACTGACGGCGACGAGTACAGATTTCTATTTCTGGCCAAGGGCGGCGGCTCGGCCAACAAGAGTTACCTGTTTCAAGAGTCGAAGGCCATTCTCAACGAAAAGGCGTTGCTGCCGTGGCTGTTCGACAAGATCAAAACCCTCGGCACCGCGGCGTGCCCGCCGTAGCATTTGGCAATCGTCATCGGCGGGACTTCGGCAGAGTTCGCAGTCGAAACCGCCAAGCTCGCCAGCGCGCGTTATCTCGACTCGCTGCCAACTTCGGGCGGAGCCGCGGGCCACGGCTTTCGTGATCTCGATCTCGAGGCAAAGGTTCTCAAACTTGCTCAACAAACAGGCATCGGCGCACAGTTCGGCGGCAAATACTTTTGCCACGATGTGCGCGTCATTCGCCTACCGCGTCATGGAGCTAGTTGCCCCGTCGCGATGGCCGTCTCGTGCAGCGCCGATCGTCAGGCGCTCGGCAAGATCACCAGTTCTGGCGTATTCATCGAGAAACTCGAAACCGACCCCGCGCGATTCTTGCCCGACGTAACGCACGAGCAACTCAATGCCGAGGTAGTCGCAATCGATCTCAATAGGCCGATGGCGGAAATACGTGCCACCCTCTCGCGGTACCCAGTAAAGACTCGCGTCATGTTGACAGGCCCGATGGTTGTGGCCCGCGATCTCGCCCACGCCAAAATCAAGGAGCGACTCGATTCAGGTCAAGGCCTTCCGCAATACTTGAAGGATCACTGCGTGTATTACGCGGGCCCCGCAAAAACTCCGACCGGCTACTCCTCTGGCTCGTTCGGCCCGACAACTGCGGGCCGAATGGATTCTTACGTCGGCGAATTTCAAGCCGCGGGCGGCAGTTTCGTAATGCTGGCGAAGGGCAATCGCTCTCGGCAGGTGACGGACGCGTGCAAGACTTACGGCGGGTTTTATCTTGGCTCCATCGGTGGCCCCGCGGCGCGCCTGGCGCAAGATTGCATCACCAAAGTCGAGGTGCTCGAGTATTCAGAACTCGGCATGGAAGCCGTGTTCAAGATTGAGGTCAAAGACTTCCCCGCCTTCATCGTCGTCGACGACAAGGGCAACGATTTCTTCGACGCTATCTTGGCCGCGCCCGCGACGGCGGTGAGTATTCGCTGAGTACGGGCTGGCGCCTTCGTGCGCGACTTATTTGTTTAGGCTCTTGAGCGCCGCGCGAGTCGCGGAAACCTCGTCGGGGTTGGCACCAAACTCGACTGCCGTGAAATCGGAGACTCCGATTTCTTGCAACGCCGAGATGCGGTCAACAACTTCTGCTGCCGTACCGCAGATTGCGATCTCTGACGGGCTGCCAACGCCCTCGAGGTCGAGCATGGCGCGGTAACTCGGCAACTGGCCGTAGATCGTGAGAGCTTTGGCGATGCGCTCGCGCGTGCCAGAAACGTCTTGGGTCACGCACACGGGGAACGAAGCAATAACGCGCGGTGCTGGTCGGCCGAGCCTCTCGGCTTCTTGGCGAATCGTCGGCACCGTTAATTTTGCCAGAGTTACTGGGCCGGTGCACCATGTCAGCGTGCCGTCAGCCATCGCTGCCGTCAGGCGCAACATTTGCTCGCCCAACGCCGCGACAACAATGCCGAATGGCTTGGCGCCGGCGATCGCGATTTCGGCGTGCGCGCTGAGCGTCTCGCCGGCAAACGAAACCTTTTGCGTCTGCGAAAGCGGGCCGAGAATGGAAAGATACTCGCGCAGGTGGCGAACTGGTTTGTCGAATGACATGCCCATCATGCCCTCGATGACTACTTTGTGGCTGAGACCAATGCCGAGGCAGAGACGGCCTTCCGTGGCCGCGTTTACGGTGTGCGCTTGCTGCGCCAGCATCATCGGGTGTCGTGGAAATGTCGGCACGACCGCGGTGCCGAGTTCGATGCGCGGTACCTTTTGACCGACGAGCGCGAGAACTGTAAGCGCGTCGTGGCTAAAAATTTGCGAGATCCAGTAGCTATCAAAACCGTCGCGCTCTACCTGCGCTGCCTCAGCGGTAATTTCTGCGATTGTTCCGTTTGCGGTGCCGCTGGTGATTCCAATTTTCATAGCGGTCACGCTAGCGATCGATTGCTGCCTCCGTCACATTAGGGCAAGGTTGTCGTCACGACCGTCGGAATTGTTGTTGGAGTCGTAGCGGGCGCAGTCGTAGTTGCGGCCACAGGCACCGTGGTGACAGCGCTTGGCGTGGGGCCGGCAATCGTCGTCGAGGCATTTACCTCGGCGATTGTCGTCTCTGGCATCACGCCCGGGGCGGCAGACGAGTCGTTTCTAAAGACGGACGGCAAGCAGGCGCCCGTTCCTGGCGGCGCAAATCCAAAAGACCTCGCTACCGCGGCAGCGAACACGGAGCGACCGAGTTTAGAGAGGTGCACGCGGTCGTCGCTGAGGACTCCCGGATTCTGGGCGATCTGGGCCCAATCCAGAACCGAGACGTTGTCGTACTGCTGTGCCACCGCAGTGATAACCGTGTTGACATCCTTCTGGGCGTCCCTAAAAAGCGGTGTTGTCATAACCACAAACGGCATCGGCGACAGGCGGTCAAAGATCGAGCGAAGCTTATATTCGTAGTCCCCGAGACTTCCCGAAAAGTTAGTGCCCAAGAATACGAGCGCGGAATCCCATCCCGCGGCGAGCCGCGAGTCGAGCACCTTCGAGCCGAACTCGATGAAGCGGCTGGCCTCGGCCTCGACCTCGACCTGCCAGCCGAGTGGCACCATCACATCACACATTTCGTTGCCGTATCGGCTGGATACCGACGACAAAATCGAGTCGCCGATCATCAAGACGCGTGGCCCGCGCACCTGCGGCCCGATCACGTCACCGTTCAGGTCTGGGAACGAGATTTCCACGCCCTCCGGCAACGTCACGAGGGTGTCGAAGTCGCCGCCAGGCAGGCGACCGACTCCCTTCACGAATCCACCGTCGCTCTTCAAAAAATCGAATGCTCCGCAACCGGCGACCAATGCGGCCACGATTATTAAACATGCGAATCGGGTCAGCGATCTCGCGCGGGCTCGCCCAGACATCAGCGCTTAGACATCAGGGCTGCTTGCGCAGCTCGTCGCGAATTGACGCCAGCAATTCGTTGGTCGATTCTTCCGGCTGGTTTCGACGAAACCTGCCATAACCCTTGATCACAAAAAACAATACAAGCGCGGTGAGCACAAAGTTGATGCTGGCTGTCAGTAGCGAGCCAAGAGGCACGAAGCTGCCATTAAGCGTGATGCCCTTGTCATTGAAGTTGGGGCGACTACCGCCAAACAGCGCGCCGACGAGCCCGCCCAAGATTCCCTGGTTTTTCTTTCCGTCGCCCGCAAAGGCATCGATCACTGTCTTAAATGCGGCCCCCATCACGAAGGCCACCCCGAGGTCGATAACGCTTCCGCGGTTGATGAACCGCTTGAACTCTTCGCCGAATGTCAATTTCTTGTCAGGTGTATTCATCGTCGCTCGCTTCTCGCTTTCATCACTTCTACTCGCGCGTCGTTAAAGCATGCTCCGCCGGCGAGGTCAGATAAATCGTCGGGGGCAAACACATTGGCCGTTAAGCCACCTGCAATACTACGCCTCCACAATCCCTTTGGCATCGCGCATACGCCCGGACGCATCGCGGCGTCGACTTCGACACCCACCGAGATCTCGCTGTATTCGTTAAATACTCGCACAGTTTCGCCAGATCTAATTTCTCTGGTCTCGGCATCGAGCGGGTGCAACTTGAGCACGGCCGCTGCCGGAGCGGTGTCGCCAAACATCGAGTTCACCGTCTGCGCGGTCGCGGGGGTCAGCAGTATTAACGGAAACTTCGACTCTGTCTGCGCAACGAATCGCGGCAGCGGCAGCTCCGAATCAGGCGAAAACAATTTTGCGCGCCGATCGCCGTGGCTCGGCCAGGTATCGCGAAACTGCACGCTCGTGTCGGCGCGGCGAACGGCGGAATTGAGCGGCATCGCACTTTCGATTAGCGCCGAAATTCGCCCGGCGGATGTGTCGAATTCATCTGCGGGTAGACCGAGAGCGTCAGCCAACCGCGAAGCGAACTGGTTGTTGCTCTGCGACTCGCCGACCGGCGCGATTACCGCCACGTTGCGCTGCGCGGTAAACGAGCCGTACGAGCCGACCACGTCGGCAACCTCAAAATGTGTAGTCGCGGGCAAGACCACGTCGGCGTACATCGCGGTGTCGGTCATCACCTGATCGTGCACCACCGTAAATATCTCGACGCTGGCCAAGCCCTCGAGCATGCCGCGCTGGTCGACGGCCGTAACCGCGGGGTTTGCGCCCTGAATCACGAGAACTCTGGCTGGCACTTGCCACGCGCCGGGCACACCGCGCAAAACGCGCCCGACATGATTCATGTTGATCTTGTTCAGAGTTGGCCGCGCCACGCCCGCGGGCCACTGCGCGACCAACGGCGCTCGCCATAGGCCGGACGCCGAAGTCGAACCGAGCACTCCACTGCCGAGCGCGCCAAAGTTGCCAGACAGCGACCACATCGCGTGCGCCGCCACATGCGCGCTGCCGCCGTTGCGATTGCGCTCCATCCCCCATCCAACTCGCAGCATTGCGGGTCGAATCGTGGCGATCAACCGCGCGAGTCGCACGATGTCGTCAGAAAGCACGCCGCAAACTTCGCTGGCGCGCTCAATCGTCCATTCTTCGGCGGCAGAAATGAACTCGGCCGAGCCGCTCGTGTGCTGATCGACAAATTTTGCGTCGACCCCACCGTTATGCACCAGCCACCTCGCCAGCGCGTAGGCCAGAACGACGTCGGTGCCGGGGCGCACCGCCAAATGCAGATCGGCGCGCGCCGCCGCTGTCGTCTTGCGCGGGTCGATTACAACAACTTGCGCGCCGGCCGCGCGGGCCTTGTTCAGCAGCGCTAAAAAGTGAGTACCGGTGACTCCCGGATTCGCTCCCCACACCACCACGAGTCGTGAGTGGAATACATCGAGCGGGTCTGTCGACAACATCTC
>JBKJMC010000106.1:0-4183 GCA_046596615.1 Ilumatobacteraceae bacterium
CAGATGTTGGTGGTGAGCGGATCGCCTGTTGCAATCTGATCGAGGATCTGGCCGCTCCGCGAAATCACGGTGATGCCGGCGAACTGCATGCCCAGCGTGCCGACGCAGACGTTGCCATCGCCGTCGACAGCTAGGGAGTCAAGCAACTGCATACCCGGCAACCCGCAAAGGCACGCCGCTGGGTCAAGCGACGAAAACCCGGCGATCTCGCCGGGGCCCGTGACGGCCGCCTTGAACACGCGGCCCGTGTGGGTCTCTGCCCAATACAAAGTGTTGCCGTCCGGAGAGAGGCCAATGCCGTTTGGAGAGTCTGTAGGAAACACGACCTCGCGAATCATCGAACCGTCCGGCTTGGCGTAGTAGATGCCAGTCAAGTCGGCGGTGCGACGGTGAGGAATGCCGTGATCCGTGAACCACATGCCGCCATGCTTGTCAAAGACCAGGTCATTGGGGCCCCGCAACTTGTTTCCGTCGCACTCCGTGTACAGGTCTTTTACCGCGCCAGTAGCGATGTCTACCCGCTGAATGCGCCCGCCAATGTAGAAGCTTGGCGTCATCGGGCCTGGAAACGTGAGCCCGAGAAAATCTGTCTCGGTAAATGTTCCACCGTTGTTGCACAGGTAGATCGCGCCGTCTGGGCCGATCGCGATTCCGTTCGGGCCGCCGTCAATCTTGGCGATCACCTCTTTCGCGCCATCTGGCAAAACGCGCGTGATGCACTTGCCAAACATCTCGACCAAAATCACGCTGCCGTCGGGCATCGCGATCGGGCCTTCCGGAAAACGTAAACCTGCGGCGACTTCTTTGAATTCGGTCATGACCGAACAATAGCGAGGGCTAGCTGGCGCGCTGCAATTCTTCGAGCTCTTCGAGCGTCATCAATACCTCGCGGGGCTTCGAACCTTCGCTTGGCCCGACAACTCCGCGCTCCTCTAACAAATCCATGATTCGGCCGGCGCGGGCAAAACCAACCTTGAGCTTGCGTTGCAACATCGAGGTCGATCCCTGCTGCGTGCGCACCACCAGGTCCATTGCCTGGCGCATTAATTCGTCGTCGCTGTCGCCAGTCGAACTGCCGTATGAAGACGTGGCACCACCAGAATGCTCGCCATCAATGCCCGCGACGTAAACGATCTCCGGCGCTTGGCGGCGCCAGTGGCCGACGATTTTGCGCACTTCGTTCTCTTCGACCCACGCCGACTGCACGCGCTGAGCCACCGAGGTATTGCCCGGCAGCATCAGCATGTCGCCCTTGCCGATCAGTTTCTCGGCGCCGGGCTGATCCAAAATTACGCGGCTATCGGTGAGGCTCGACACGGCAAACGCCATGCGCGCCGGAATATTGGCCTTGATCACGCCGGTGATTACGTTGACGCTCGGGCGCTGGGTGGCGACAATGAGGTGAATGCCTACCGCGCGAGCCTTCTGGGCGATGCGGGTGATGCAATCTTCGACGTCGCGCGCGGCGACCATCATCAGGTCGTTTAATTCGTCGACAACGATCAAGATATATGGCACGCGCTCGTAGGTGCGGTCAGAAAATTCGTCGGCGACTAAGTCGCCACGATCGTACGCCGCGTTGTAACCGGTGATGTCGCGAAAGCCGGCCTCGACGAGCATGTCGTAGCGGCGCTCCATCTCTTTAACGGCCCAGCCCAACGCGTTGGCGGCCTTCTTCGGGTTCGTGACCGGCGCCGTAAGCAGGTGCGGCAGGCGCGCGTATTGGGCCATTTCAACCTGCTTTGGGTCGATCAGGATCAGGCGCACTTGCTCAGGAGTAGAGCGCACGAGAACCGAAGTGATGATGCAGTTGAGCACGCTCGATTTGCCAGCACCAGTCGTGCCAGCGATCAACAAGTGCGGGGTGTTAGCGATGTTTAAAAATATGGAGCGACCGGAAATGTCTTTGCCGATGGCGACCTCGAGCGGGTGCATCGCGCCGCGCGCCTCTTGAGAACCCATCAGGTCGCCAAGCGAAACCAACTCGCGCTGTTCGTTGGGCACTTCGATACCGATCGCAGAGCGCCCAGGGATTGGCGCCAGAATGCGAACGTCGGTGGCAGCCATTGTGTAGGCGATGTCGCGAGATAGCGAGGTTACGCGCGCGACCTTGACGCCTCCGCCCAGCGACAACTCGTAGCGCGTTACGGTCGGACCGCGCGTGAAACCGACCAGCGTGGTCTCTACGCCGTGTTCCTTGAGTGCATCGACGAGAACTTCGCCGCGCCGCTGCACCAACATCTCGTTGGCCTGGGCGTGGCGCGTAATCGAAAGCATGTCGAGCGTCGGCAGAGTCCAGTTGCTAGGCATCGCGCCAGGCCCGAGCGGCATCTGAATTGCCTCACCCTTCATGACCCTGGCGGGAGCGAATGTCGAACCGCTGGCGGGCGCATTGAGGTCACGCTTGGACAGTTTCTTGCTGGACTTACGCGGGGCGCGCGCGGCTGGCTCGTCTTCTGGCTCGTCTTCTTGCTCGTCGTCGAGCGCGATGTCGTAAAACACGGGCACCAGTGGGTCTGTACCAGACCAACGCGAGTCTTTCGGCTCGCCGCCGTATTCATCGTCAAAACTATTTTCGACGTTGGCATCATCGAACACCCTGTTATCACGATTCGGCGAGACCATGTTGACCCAATTGCGAATTGTCCTGATCAGTTCGGGCAAGGACTTTCCCGTAATCAGCAAGACTCCGCACAGGATCGTTCCGAGCAACACAACAGTTGCGCCCACACCGGTTATTACTCCCCGGAGTGGCTCGGCCACAAACCAGCCCAGCCACCCGCCTGCGCTGCTGAGCGCATCGACCTCGGCCTGCACATCGTTGACTCCGAACAAAATGTGCACGAGGCCCAGAATCGATACCCAGACGATGCCCCACCCGAACGCCAGACGAACTCTGTGGTGCACCTCGGCGCGCTTCACAAAGGCGATGCCGGCGGCGATGCAGATCCAGGGCACGACGAAACGAGCGACGCCGATCAGCGACGACAGCGAATTGTCGAAGAAACGACCGAGCGGACCCGCGACGTTGACGTAGATCGAAAACATCAGCAACACGCCGAGACAGACCAGCGCAATCCCGCCGAACTCATGTCCGCGTCCGACCAGTGCGGCGCGAATATGCGACTCGCCGCGCGTGCGGCGAGTCGGCAGCTCTTCTAGGTCGGGCTCGTGGTGGGTGCGCACCGCCCGCAACGGGGCCTTCGACCGGGATGACTTAGCACGCGCGCGACTGGGTACCGACTTGCCAGAACGCGCGTTAGTAGAGCCCCGCCGGGGCTTGGTTGCCATATATCAACCGTACTTGCGCCACGCCATGCGGTTGCGCCATACCCCGCCGCCGATACGCAGGGCGCCGTGTAGCACCCAGTGCTACACTCAGCCTATGCAAACCATAATTTCCCAACGCGAATTACGAAATGACAATGGCGAGATCATGCGCCGACTTGACCTAGGCGAAACGTTTTTGATTACCCGCAACGGTCATCTAGTCGGCGAACTCGCTCCATTGCACCGCAGCCGATTTGTCTCATCCATGGCATTTACTGCAATGTTTGCAAATGCCCCACAAATTGACGCCAAACAATTTCGCGAAGATGTTGACGCATTCGTTGATCAAGATTTTACGCCGCGTGTCTGAACCTCGTGTCGCGCGCGGAATGCTTGACACTTCGGTGATTATCGACATTGAAAAGATTGAGCGCGGAAAGTTGCCCATCGAAATCGCCATCAGCACCTTTACTATGGCCGAGCTGGCCGCCGGCCCGCACGCCACTGCAGATCTAAATGAGCGTGCACTAAGGCAAGATCGGCTGCAAAGAACAGAGGCAATCGTTGAAGCATCGCCTTTCGATTCGGCGTCATTTCGCGCCTACGGCCGCATTTATGCCGCGGTCGCTTCATCTGGACGCAAAGCGCGAGGCCCGAGACTGGTTGATTTACTCATTGCCTCGACTGCATGTGCGCTTGGGCTACCCCTCTACACTCGAAATGCTAAGGATTTCCAAGGTATTGAGCACCTAGTGAAAATCGTCCAAGTCTGAGGCGTTAGCAGCACCAAAATTTCCAAAGCAGTTAGCGCGGTGGCTACATCTCCATAACGACAGGCACGATCATCGGCCGCCGCTTGGTGCGCTCAGACACGAACTTGCCAGCCGCGCGGCGCACATCTTTTTCGAGCGCG
>JBKJMC010000096.1:0-2894 GCA_046596615.1 Ilumatobacteraceae bacterium
GGCGATTACGACCCGCGGAGCCATGGCTCGGCCCGGGGTTGGCTGATGGGCGGGAGCCGACGAGCCGGCGGCACCGACGAAAGAAAATACGGCTATGGCTACGACGGCGGCGGCCGCGGCGGAAACGCCCCAGCGGCGGTGTTGGTAGACGGCCGGGTTGGCGTGATAGCTGGCTGTGTTGATTACTAGTGACATGCTGGCTCCTGTTTTACGGGGCTTATAAAGTGCTTACTGGGTATGGGTTTGGCGCTGACAGATTGTTACATCAACCACTATAGCGAACAGGTGTTCGGAGTTAGTGGATTTTGGCGAACAAATGTTTGACGAACAGGTGTTTGACTCGAGGGTCAAAGACCCGTACGATGGAGCCATGACGACACCCCGAACTGCCCCCAAATCACACCTCAAAGCCGTTCCCGAGGCCAGCCCGCAAGCCCCGAACCATCTCACCGACCGCCAGAAAGGCATCCTCGACTTCATCGTCGAAAACCAGCGCGAGCGGGGCTATCCACCCTCGGTGCGAGAGATCGGCGAGGCCGTGGGTCTAAGTTCGTCGGCCACCGTGCACAACCACCTGGCAATCTTGCAAAGACTCGGCTATCTGCACCGCGACCCAACAAAGCCCCGCGCCATCGAGGTTCGTTACGAGGGCTCGAGCGGCGTAGCCATGGAGCGACGACCCACCAAACACGTACCGCTGGTCGGCGATGTCGCCGCTGGCGTGAACGTTTTGGCACAAGAAAATGTCGAAGAGTTAATCCCCTTGCCGATGGATTTCACGGGCGATGGCGACCTGTTCATGTTGCGCGTGCGCGGCGAGTCGATGATCGACGCTGGCATTTTGGACGGCGACTACGTGGTCTGCCGCCAGCAGAAAACCGCCAACAACGGCGACGTCGTCGTCGTCGGCATTCCTGGCGACGAGGCGACCATTAAGACTTTCACTAAGAGCGGTGCAAAAATTACGCTTACGCCTAGCAACTCGGCGATGAAACCGATGATCTTTGACGCCGACGAGGTCACCGTGTTCGGAAAACTCGTAACGGTCTTAAGACGCCTCTAATCTTCGGCGACGTTTGGTCGCGGCAAGAGCGCTTAGGCAACGCCGAGCCGTTGGGCCATTAGTTCGATGCGCGCGTCTGGCTGCACGACGGCGACGCGCACGTTGTTGGCGCCTCCTGCGCCATAAAAATCGCCGGGGCTGACAAGCGCGCCGCCGGCAACCGCCAGGCGCTCGGCAAATGCCCAACCGTCGACGGCGTCGAACCACAGGTAGAAACCACCTCGGGGCAGCGAGATTTCGATGCCCGACCACCTCGACAACACCGTCGCGGCGCGTTGCAACCTACTCATGTACACCGCTGCCTGCGCGCGTACCGCAGTGTCATCGTTCAGCGCCACCACGCCTGCAGCCTGCGCCGGGCCCGGCATCATCATGCCGACGTGCTTGCGAACTTCTTTTAAGTAGTGCACTATTTCGGCGTCGCCGGCGTAGAACGCGACGCGCAGGCCAGCCAGGTTTGAGCGCTTCGACAAGGAGTGCAACGCAACTACGCCCTGCGTGCCGTGCTGCAATGCGCTTGATGGCGCGCCGCTCCAGGTGAACTCGACATAACACTCATCGCTGAACACTGGCACCGCATTGGCACGGCCCCAGGCAACGACGGCGGAAATGTCCTCCAGATCGCCGGTCGGATTACTTGGCGTGTTCATCCAAATCATGAGCGCGCGCCTGGCATCGTTGGCGCTAATCGCCGCGAGGTCCAAACCGCCCGCCGACGTCATCGGCACGGCCACGCCGCGACAGCCAGACAACACCGCGCCCATCGCATAAGACGGATAACTCACCGCCGGATACAAAACCGTGTCGCGCGACGGGTCGCGCAATTTCATCCACTGCGGCGTCGTGACGACGAACTCCTTACTGCCAACGCAGGCAGCGATCTGTGCGAGCGGAATATCGATGTTGAACTTGCGCTGCATCCAAGCCCGCGCGGCAGACCGAAAAGATTCGGTGCCGATGCTTGGCGGATAGCCGCGCTCGGCATTTGAGCTGCTTAACGCCGCGATTACCGCGGCCGTCGGCGGGTCACAGGGGTCACCGACAGAAAGGTCGACAACTCCGCCCTCGTGCTTGGCGGCCAATAATTTGAACGCGTCGAGGCGATCGTAGGGGTATGGCGGTGGCACGAACGGTTGCGATCCGGGTTCGCGAGTCACGGCTTCGCGAGTCACGGGTTCGCGAGTCACGGCTTAACCACAAACTGCGAAAGTCTGCCGACAGAGGCACCGGCCAGCCGCGCGCGCACGCGTATGCCGGCTTCCTCATGACTAGTCGATACAACTTCGCCCTCACGATGCACCGCAGCGACGATATCTCCTCGGTCGTAAGGGATCAGCAATTCGACGACGGCGGTGATCGAACGCATCCGATCCCCGATGGTGCGCAACAACTCGGGCACGCCGAGGCCAGTTACCGCAGAGACTACGACCGAGCCCGGCAAATGGGCAGCCATCTGAGCCGCGCCTTGGGGCTCGAGGTCTGCCTTATTAAAGACCACAAGTTCTGGCACGTTGCCCGCGCCGATTTCTTTTAGCACTTCGCGCACAGCATCGATCTGCGACTGCGGATCTGCAGCGGTCGCGTCGACGACATGCACGAGTAGGTCGCTGACTACCGCTACTTCGAGCGTGCTCTTGAACGACTCGATCAGCGCGTGCGGCAAGCGGCGCACGAATCCGACCGTGTCACTGAGCAGAACTGGCTCGCCGCCCGGCAGCGCCAAGCGCCGTGTCGTCGGGTCGAGCGTGGCGAACAAGCGGTTCTCAACGAGAACGCCGGCCCTAGTTAAATAATTCAGCAGCGATGACTTACCGGCGTTGGTATAGCCAAC
>JBKJMC010000170.1:0-3876 GCA_046596615.1 Ilumatobacteraceae bacterium
CGGCGGCGGCCAACCGCTCGTCGACCCGCACGAGGGCGATCTTGAAGATGTCGGCGGCGAGGCCCTGAATGCCGGAGTTCATGGCCTGACGCTCGCCCACCTGGCGAATTCGATAGATCGGGCTCGACAACTCAGGGATCGGTCGGCGGCGATGAAAGATCGTCTCGGTGTAACCGCGCTGTCTCGCCTCGGTAACTGTCTCGTCCATGTATTTCTTAACATTGGGAAAAGCGCCAAAGTAGGCATTAAGAATCACGGCCGCTTCGTCGACGCCAATCGCGAGTCGTTGGGCCAGGCCGTACGCCTCCATGCCGTAAGCGAGTCCATACGAAATCATCTTGGCCTGGCTGCGCTGGTGCGAACTGACATCTTGCGGCGCAACATGGAACACGCTTGCCGCTGTCGCCGTATGAATGTCTTCGCCCTTCAGAAACGCCGTGGTTAAGCCTGGGTCTTCGGCGAGATGAGCGATGCAGCGCAACTCGATCTGGTTATAGTCGGCGACAAGCAAACGATGTTCAGGTGCTGGCACGAATGCCTCGCGAAAGACCTTGCCCTCCTCTGAGCGAACTGGAATGTTGTGCAGGTTCGGTTGATCGCTGCTGAGGCGACCCGTGCGCGCAACGGTCTGGTTGAAAGTGGCGTGAATCCTGCCGTCTGGGCCGACAACTTGCAGCAAACCTTCGCCGTATGTCGAACGCAACTTTTCAAGTTCGCGATAACGCAATAGCGGCTCGATGAGTTCGGGCCACTGCGAGCGCAACTTCTCGAGGGTCGCGGCGTCGGTGCTGAAATTGACCTTGCCGCTGACCTTGCCTTTGGTTTTTTTAGGCGGCAACAGTTTCCGTTCGTCAAACAGGATCGCACCGAGTTGCTTTGGCGAATTGACATTAAATGGTTTGCCCGCGACCATTTGAATTTGTTCGCTAAGTTTCTCGACCTCAATGGTCAGGTACGAATTTATTTTGCGCAGCCTTGTTACATCGACGCCGACCCCAATGACCTCCATGCGCGCGAGCACGCGAACAAGCGGCAATTCGACGTCGCGAAATAGGCCGTCGACACCCTGACCCTGGAGCGCCTTTGATTGACTGGGTGCGATCGCGGCGACGGCCAAAGCGGCGAAGGCCGTGTTCTCGGCGACTTGCGATTCGGCCAACCGAGAATTTGGCGCGAGATCAAAATTAAGCTGATCGATGAGGGTCGACGACGACACTTCAAGATCTCGAGAAACCGACGACATCGTGAAACTTGTGTAGCGCGCGAGCACCTCAGAGATCTCGTAACTACTCATCGACGGGTCTAGCAGGTAAGCGGCGATGGCCGTATCAAAATCAATCTTGGTTACGTCGACGTCGTTCTCGAGGAGTGTGCGCAATAGCGGTTTGAGGTTGTGACCGCGAACCCCCCTGGCGCCGGCCATGGCCTTTGAGACAGTTGGCTCGAGCAACAGACTGGCTGGCAACCAGGCCACCCGAGAGCCTTGCGTATCGGTGACGATTGCTACCCCCAGCAGCGGCGAGCGACCCTCATCTCCCCGCCACGCTGCTCCTATATATAAGGTCTCCTGGGAAAGCACGGAGATTGCCTCATTCGCCTTGGCCAGCACGGTCAAGACGGGAATTAACCGGGTCTTTACGGCAACGGTCGCCTGATGAATATTCGCGTCGGCAACAGATCGGTCGTTACCGCCATCTCCCAACTCGGCTCCGCCAGTCGACGCCGCCAGGCGCAGGTACTTGATCGCGTCTAAGAAACGCGCATTCATGCTGCGAAACTCGAGCACATCGAAGAATTTCTTGGCGGCGGCAAGGTTCGGTTTCGGGCCGCAGGCCGAGATATCGACCGTTACTGGCGCGTCGCGACGCAGCACCATAAGGCCTGCGTTACGAATAACTCGCTCGCGGTTCGCGACAAGAGCTTCCTTAAGTTTTGGAGTCTGCTCGTGGGCATGATCGAATACGTTAATTAGCGTTTCGTATTTGTTAATAAGTTTCGCGGAGGTCTTCTCGCCCACGCCCGGCACACCTTCGAGGTTGTCGCTTGGGTCGCCGCGCAGTGCCGCGTAGTCGGCGTATTGCTTGGGCGTGACTCCGGTGCGTCCAAAGATTCCGGCTTCGTCGTACAGCGCGTAATCGCTCACGCCGCGCTTGTTGTAGAGCACCTTGACGTGCGGATCAGATACGAGTTGATATGTGTCTCGGTCTCCGGAGACGATTAGCACATCGTCTCCGTTTATCTCGCCACGCTTGGCGATAGTGGCTATCAAGTCATCGCCCTCAAATCCGGCGGCGTCGATTGCCGTGATGCCAAGGTCGGCCAGAAGTTCGCGGATGATCGCAAGTTGTTGATAGAGAATATCTGGTTGCGCCTCGCGTTGCGCCTTGTACTCGGGTGCTTCGATGTGACGAAACGTGGGTTCCTTACGATCGAATACGACGATCACTCCGTCGGGCTTCTGCTCTTTCATTAGAGACAGCAGCATGCTCGTGAATCCATAGACAGAATTGGTCACTTGCCCCGCCGCAGTAATCATGTCGGTCGGTAAGGCGAAGAAGGCACGGTACGCCAACGAGTTCCCGTCAAGGACCATCAACTTCATTTGGGACTGCGTCCGTTATAGATGCAGCTCACGGACGCAGTTCGCCGCTGATGATTTGGTCAGCAATAGCCCGCATCTTGGTGCGACTGATCATCGCCTGCTTTTGAATAAAGTCATAAGCGTCGTGCTCCGACAGGGAAAATTTATCGATCAAAATTCCCTTGGCTCGATCGAAGACCTTGCGCGCTTCGAGCTGTTCGCCCAGGGCCTCGACTTCTCCGTTCAGCGCCTTGATCTCTTCAAATCGACCAATTGCAAGTTCTATAGCCGGAACCAGATCGGTGCGTTGAAAGGGCTTCACAAGATACGCAAGCGCTCCGGCATCGCGGGCCTGCTCGATAATTTCGCGCTGGCTGAAGGCGGTCAGCATCACGACCGGGCAAATCTTTTCGCCCGCGACAATCTTGGCGGCCTGAAGTCCATCGAGGCCTGGCATCTTAATGTCGAAAATGGCGACATCGGGTTGGTGGAGGCGCACGAGGTCGACAGCCAAATCGCCGCGACCGGTGTCGGCGACGACCACATAACCCTCTTCCTCGAGCGTCTCCTTAAGATCTAGACGAATTATCGATTCGTCTTCGGCGATCACAATCCTGACCGCGTTGCGATCCATCGACTATCTCGCCAACTTGTCGAGCAGCGAATCTTGTCGCGCATTGAGTGCCGCAATTTCGCTCACGACATGGGCGCGATGCTGTTTCAAAGCATTGACGTGACCCAATGCATCGCGATGCTCGAACGACGCGATCGGAGTCTCGGAAACGAGGCTGCGCAACTCCTTGTCGGCGGCCTCGTCAACCATTGCCTCGAGATGCTCGTCGATGATGCGCAACTCTTCGCGCAACTGACGCATCGTCGCAGCCGCGCGGGCCAGGCGACGCTCGGTGAGGCGTTCTCCAAAAGTTGTCACGACTTCCATTATTGTGCCCGGGGTGGGAGTCGAACCCACACGCCCTTTCGGACAACGGATTTTGAGTCCGTCGCGTCTGCCATTCCGCCACTCGGGCAGAGTGTCGCTGCCCCCTCACGCGCTGAGGCGGTTACAGCGTACCCACGGGTAGCGGGTAATCGTGAATGGGGTCGCAGAGGTTCTACGATGTAGCGAGACAAGGGGGATTTCCAGCTACGCATGCTTGCTTTTACATTTCCCGGACAGGGCTCACAACGCCCCGGTATGGGCCGACCTTGGGTCGAGCACGAGAGCTGGGAGTTGGTTTCCGAGGCGTCCGAAATCTGCGGTCGCATCTAGAAGCAACGCTCCAACATCGCGACCG
>JBKJMC010000123.1:0-6452 GCA_046596615.1 Ilumatobacteraceae bacterium
CGGGCTCGAGCAAGAGGGCTTCGGCATCGTGTTCGCAGAGGCCCTCTTGCTCGAGCCCGCCCCAGCGACTGCGACAGATCATCGCCGCTATATCGGCACAACCGTACAGACGCGGCAGCATCTCGTTACTGACCCAACCGAGAAACATCACTGGCGCGTTTAGTTCTGTGCGCAGCTTCTCGAGCCGGTTGCGGTCTCGCCCAGAGCCGGAAATAGCCACGACTAAATGGGGGTGCGAAGCACGCAATTGCGCCGCCGCTCGAATTAGCGTGTCGAACCCCTTGCGGGGCACCAAGCGGCTGACCCCGACGATTAGCTGCGCATCTTGCGCAATACCTAGCTCGTGACGTGCCTCGCTTCGTTGCGCACTACTAAGCGATACAAACCGATTCGTATCGACGCCGGGCGCAATCACGGTTATCGGCAGGTTTGCGCCTCCGGCGTGGCGCGCCTCTGCCGCCGGGTAGGAGCCCGCGGCGATGATGTGGTTGGCGCCGCGCAGCACATAGCCCAAGGCGTTTCGCGAAACCGGCAAGCGCCCAGGCACGGTTACTTCCGCGCCGTGCACGACAACCATGTACGGCAGTCGTAGCGACCGACCGACTAGACCAAGCGGCACGGCGGGGTCTAGCACCACGAAGTCGGCCATAATTTGCGCGGCGAAGCGATTGATGCGCCTAACCATCAGCGGGTGCGGCAAGAGCGCAAACTCCGGCACTCGACGGATCTCGAATGGCTGACTGGCATCGAACGCCTTGGCATCCTTATGCGGGCTCGTGAGTACCGCAAACGAGTCGGGCGGCAGACGACGCCACCACTCCCACAACATATTTTGGATGCCGCCGCTCTTTGGGGGAAAATCGTTTGTGACCAGTAGGTGTTTCATTGCTCTTTCATATTCCCACGCGGGCGTCGGGTAATCGCATCAACTCGGCGATGACTTCTGGCGATTGATCTTTGAACGGAATCAATTCGCGCAAGTTTAGTCGCGCGGCGGACCACACCGCATGAGCCCTAAGCATCGGCTCTTCGTGCGCCAAGTACTTAATCAATACTTCGCGAACCGATGCGTCACGATTGTCGCCGATGTTGCCGAGAATAATTAGCGCGTTGCGTCGAACCCACATTGGATTGCGCCCGGCGATGTACCACTGTCCAACCGCGGCTAGCAGTTCGCTGTCGCTCGCGCACAGCAAGAACATCAGCGAGCGAAACGGGGTGACTTCAACCTGCGAACCTTCGCCGCCGCCCCGCGAACGCACGGTCGGCGGGCACACCGATTGGCAGTCGTCGCAACCGTAGATTCGATCGCCAAGGGCGACCCGAAAGTCCCAGTCGAAAACTCCGGGCTTTTGAATCAACCAGGCCAAGCACTTGCGCGCGTCAATAACGCCCTGCTCGATGATCGCCCCCGTCGGGCAAGAGTCGAGGCATCGCCGGCACGCGCCGCACGAGTCGGCGACCAATTCTTGATTCGCTTCGAGCGGAGCGTCTGTGACAACGCTGCCCAGCACGAAAAAACTTCCAGATCCTTCTATTAGGAGGTTGGAGTTTTTGCCGTACCAGCCCAGGCCGGCCAAGTATGCCGACTCGCGATCGACGAGCGCGTTGTCGTCTGCTAGCACGAGCGCGCGCCAACCGCTGCCACGCAGCTCGTCGGCGATCACTGTTAGCGCTGCGCGCAGTTTCTGGTAGTAGTCGGCCCACGCGTAAAGAGCGACACGCGCGCTCAAGTGTTCTGGCGCGCTAGACGATTTCGCATAACTCATTGGTGTGGCGTACGAGTACGCACCTACGACCAGAGAACGCGCATCTTCGACGCTCAATGTTGGGTCGGTGCTGCGCACTGGGTTGCGGTATGTGAATTGCATTGTGTCGCTGAGGCCAACTTGCTTGCGAAAGACAAGCGCTTCACGAGCGCGGGTCATCACCGTCGCGGGGGCGATACCGACTCGCGCCAGCCCGGCCATTCGGCCTAGGTCGAGCAGATGTCGCGAGTACTGCCCGATCTGGGCAGAGTCGAACAGATATTCTTTAGCTAACCGCACGATGCCGAAGCGTAGGCACCATTCCGGCTTTTGCGAGCAAATGCACCGCCCTTTGCTCCTCGATGTTGAAAATAACGGTGGTCTCGGTGGCATCCCCGCACATGAATGTGACCAAGCAATCAGCGCATGCTTCGCTGTGCCTCATTACACAGGTGTCGCAACTGATGACGAGGGGTTCGCTCGCGAAACGACCAAAGGCGACCTCTACGGGCTTAGACATGTTGATAACTCACATCAAAATTGTGCCCTAGGGGTGCTGCACGGTTAGACGCGTTGCGGTGCCCCGGTTTACTGCGCTTGGGTTATTTGGGCCCCGGCAAAGTCGATATCTAGGATCATGACCTCGCCACCTCGCGGCAACGACGCGGCCACACTGTGAGCATCGATCTCACTGCACATTGCAGCCACAGTCGGCCCAGACCCCGAGAGCCAAACACACCAAGCGGGGCCGTCGAGAGCCAATCCGATTGCTTCGCGCGATGTCGCGGCGGCGGCCAGGCGCACTTCTTGGTGCAAGCGATCCTGGGTCGCCGCGCGCAGAGTCGCCACGTCTCCGGCGGCAAGTGCCGCCATCAACAAGGTGGCGTGGCCGATATTGAAAACGGCATCTTGCAGCGAGACCGTAGCGGCCAGCATCGTGCGCGATTTATGTGTCGATGTCTTTGACTCCGGCACCCAGACCACGATCTTCGGGCGCAGCGCCAAAGGCAACTTGGCAACCTTGCCCGACGCGCTTGCCGTGACCCCTCCGACCAGAGATGCAGCGACGTTGTCGGGATGACCCTCGAGCTCGGTGCTGATCGCCAAAATCTTTTCGCGCTCTACAATCAACAAGTCCGCGGCGTTGGAATCTTGCCGAAGGGCCGCAATTACTCCGCCGACCCGCGCGGCGCCACTGAACCCGAGTCCACGACCCATTGGTATTTCGCTTCGCGCCCACAACGAGCCTGTGCCCCCTGCGTAGGCAAATGCATGCACCGCAGGATGCCGAAGTGTCAGAGCCTCGGCTCCGGGGGGTAATTCGCCGTCGATAATGCCTAATTCAAAATAAAGCGTCAACGCCATGCCGATGGCGTCGAAACCTGGGCCAATGTTGGCTGAACTAGCGGGAACCCTGATTGAAAATTTCAAATCTTCAACAGACAACGATGTCTTCGTCGCCGTGTTCATCGCCGTATTCATTACTGCTAGATTGCCACAGCTCGGCTGACGCCGATGAGCGCCTCAAGAACATTTTGTGCGGAACCCGAGTCGATACTTTTGGAGGCGATCGCCACTGCTTCTCGCATGTTGTCGGCCGCGCCTGCGACCATCAATGCGCCCGCGGCGTTAAGAAGGACAATGTCGCGAATCGCGCCACGTTGTCCCCCCAACAGGTCGCGTACGACCTGCGCGTTGTGTTGCGGATCGCCGCCCCTAATCGCCGCGACGTCGACTCGCGCAAATCCAAATTCAAGTGCGTCAACTTCGAAATTGCTCAAAGAACCGTCGCGCAATTGCGTGACCACTGCAGGCCCACTGAGCGATAGTTCATCGAGTCCGTCGTGGCCGTGTACAACCCACGCGCTTGTTACGCCGCGCGTGGCCAATACCTGCGCCATCAACGGGGCAACCCCGTGGTCGCCAACGCCGACGAGCATCAACTCAATTTCGGCCGGGTTGGCCATCGGCCCGAGCAAGTTGAACGCCGTCGGCACGCCGATCTCGCGGCGCGACGGGCCCGCGTGCTTAAACGCTGGATGAAATGCTGGCGCGAAACAAAAACCCATGCCAGCATCGACCACGCACTGTGCCACTCCCGCGCCATCTAGTTCTAGAACTACGCCGAGCGCCTCGAGCACATCGGCCGTGCCGCACCGCGACGAAGCTGCGCGGTTTCCGTGCTTGCAAACTGGCACGCCGGCCCCGGCAACCACGAGCGAAGCCATTGTCGAGATGTTCACCGAATGACTGCGATCACCACCCGTGCCGACGATGTCGATGCAGCGCGAGGCGATCTCTGGAGGAAGCACGACGCTGGTGGCGGCGAGTCGCACCGCAGCGAGCATGCCCTCGAGTTCATTTGCTGTTTCGCCCTTGGCGCGCAATGCAACTATGAATGCAGTGATCTGTGAGCTGCTCGCCTCGCCCAACAGTATTGCCCGCATGGCGTCGCGCGCCTCGTCTATTGAAATGTCTTCTTTGGCCAGCAACCGACCAATTATGTGCGCCCACCCGCCCGCGCCATCAATGACGCCCATTACCAGGTTCGCTTAGGCGCTGAAGCGGCGGGTGCGCAACAATCGTCGCCGCTCGCGAGCGGTAGCGCCACCCCAAACACCCTGGTGCTCACGATTTTCGACGGCATAATCCAAACACGCTATGCGAACCGCGCACTCTGCGCATACCGATTTAGCAATATCGGCGTGATCGTCGTTATCTGGATAGAAAATATCGGCGTCGAGCCCCTGGCAGGCGCCCTTTGCCCTCCACGACACATCAACAAACGCCACGCACGAACCCCCTTGTTCGTTTGCTTCATTGCACTTTTCCCATTGCGGATAGTACGACCACGAATGGTATCAACGCAAGTCTGATAGCAACTCCGTGACCATAATTGCTGGCAACGTGGCTACCTCAAGGTATGTGGGCAAATCGCACAGGATCTGGGCGCCACCAGACTCGAATAGGGCGACCTGACTTGGTGTGAATTCGAATCGCAAATAATGCACAGCGGCGGTGACATTATCGCGAGTCAGGGTTTCGGCGTGGCCCTCTTCGGCGATTGAACGCACCTCCGAACCGTCGCTCAGCATAAACACGATGGCGTGCTCAATGCCGAACAATGTGGTCAGCCACTCGCGCATCTGCGACTCGCTGGTCAATTCGATAAATAGAGTTGCGCACAATTGCCCAACTTCGGGGATAAGTGGGTTGTAGGCCTTTAGCTGCTCGATGACACCGTCGTCGGTGCCAATTTTTTCGGCGCGCAACATCTCGTGGATCTGCGACTTAACGGTGGCGCGGTTCTCGAACATGATCGTAACTACCGTGCCAAGCCCGATGCGACGGCGACGTTTGATCTCAATAACTTCGTTGCGCAGCGCCTCGCGATCGCGCTCGTAAGCGCGTATGTCGACGATGTCGCCAAGTTCTAGTTTGCGAGTTGAATTCATTTTGATCTTCCTTCCGGCGCGATGCCGTAGGCGCGCGCCAATACTTGCAGCGGATGTAACGGTGTTAGGCCAGTCTGTTCCGAGATCGCGGTGTTGGCGAGGTGGCAGTCGCCCGTGACGACATCGCCGTTCGCCGCCATGATCATTTTGCCCAACTTCTCGGCGATCGGTAGCGAAAGTTCGGCGTTCTCGGCGCGCAAACCCCACATGCCGTCTATCCCCGAGCACTGCTGAACGAGCTTTATCTTGGCTCCTGTGAGTTTCATCAGGTCGCGGCTCTTTAGTCCGATGTTCTGCGCCCGCAGGTGGCACGGCGTGTGATACGTGATCGTCTCAGGTATCTCGCCCGTGAACTCGAGATCAAGTGACTTGCCATCCATCTTGTGCATCTTGATCAGGTACTCGGCGGCATCGTATGTGTGTTCGGACACCAACTGCGCGTCGGACCCGCCGACGTAGTCGATGTAATCCTTTTTTAGGATGTAGCTACAAGTAGGTTGAGGCACGACTATGTCGTTGCCGTCACGCACCGAGACGGCCAACGCGCGAATATTTCTGGCGGCGACATCCATGAACTTATTCATGTCGCCGCTGTGCAAAAATGGAGCACCGCAGCAAGTTGCACCATCGACCAGGCCGCACTCTATGCCGTTGCGCTCGTATACCTTGACCAGGTCATGGCCAATTTCTGGCGCCTGATACTCGACAAGACACGTCGGGAACACGGCCACCGTGCCGTTGCGTTTGCCCGCCAAAGTGCTGGTGCGACGCTTGAACCATGTAGTAAACCTTTGCCGAGCAAACGGAGGCAGCAGGCGAATGCTCGACACGCCGGATGTGGCGGCAACGACCTTGCGAATCAATGAGCCCGGCTTGGCGCCCATGATCGCGTTGGTGACGCCGCCCGTACTCGTGGCGATCTTGCCAAGTGCGTCGGTACGGCCAAGCACCGCGGTGGTGAACCTGTCACGCAGCGAAACTTGGCCGTTGGCACGCCTCATCGAGTCGGTGCGCAACATCAAGCGCGGGAAATCTAAAGCCCACTCGTGCAATTCGGGCGTGTATGGGCAATTCACGTAACACAACTTGCATTGAAAACATTCGTCGACAACATGGTCTTGCTGGGCCGGAGTCATCCTGCCGGCGTCTTGGTCGTCGTGCTGGTCGATGTAGTCAAACAGGGTCGGGAAGGACGGGCAAAACTTAAAACACAACCGACATCCGTGACAAAGATCAAACACCCGCTCGA
>JBKJMC010000021.1:0-3105 GCA_046596615.1 Ilumatobacteraceae bacterium
CGTAGGAATGTTCTCGACTCCCTTGACGCTCAGTCGAAGCCATGTCCGACAAAATGTCACGACTATCCAGCGCACCGATTGGTAAAACGCCCTGGCGAAGAGCGAATTGCCGGCCAACACCGATTCGACCTCAGCCATGCTTCTTAGCCATGTAATTTCGCCTTGGCGACTAACGCCAATAATTGTTGCACTACATCGTCGATGCCGCGATCGCTCGTATCGACGATCACGCTTCCGCTTGCCTCGCGCAGCGGGCTGTCGGCGCGCGTCGAGTCCTTGTGGTCGCGTTCGGCAATTGCCGCAGCTATGGCGTTGACATCACCGCCGTTTTGCGCGACTCGGCGCTCGGCGCGAACGCGCGGAGAGGCCGTGAGATACACCTTGAGGGTCGCATCGGGAAATACAACGGTCCCGATATCGCGTCCCTCGACGACCCCGCCCCCGCGTTCGCTCACCCACTGCCGCTGGCGAGTCCGAAGATCTTCGCGGACAATCGGATTTGCCGCGACGGCGCTGACTGCGGCCGTTACTGCGTCGCCGCGGATAGCCGCCGTGGCGTCGACTCCGTCGACATGCAGCGTCGTCTCGGTTATGTCAAAAGTGAGTCGATGTGAGAGGTCTCCGATAGCCGAGGCGTCGCTGGTGTCGATGTTTTGTTGGAGGGCGGCGTAGGTGACACCGCGATACATAGCCCCCGTGTCGAGGTACGGCACCCTAAGCAAATTGGCAAGAGCACGAGCGACCGTCGACTTGCCGGCGCCGGCCGGGCCGTCGATCGCAACAATTTTCAGGTGCTTTCCAGCGCTCACCAGCTTGTGTCCTGCGGGCGGCCTTCCTCGTATCCGGACGCGCTTTGCACTCCTACGATGGCCCTGTCGTGAAATTCATTGATAGTTCGAGCACCCGCATAGGTACATGACGAACGCACGCCGGCGACAATTTGGTCGATAATGTCCTCGACGCTTGGACGTGCGGGATCGAGGTACATTCGCGAAGTGCTAATGCCCTCTTCGAACAACTCCTTGCGGGCGCGCTCGATCGCCGACTCGCTGCGAGTTCGATACCTAACGGCACGATTCGACGCCATTCCGAAACTTTCCTTATATAGTCGCCCGTCGCGGTCGCGTAACGTGTCGGCCGCAGATTCATACGTGCCAGCAAGCCATGAGCCAAACATCACGTTGGACGCGCCCGCGGCGAGGCCGAGCGCGACATCTCGCGGGTAACGGACTCCCCCGTCGGCCCACACGTGCTTGCCCAGCCGACGTGCTTCCTGCGCGCATTCGTAAACTGCGGAAAACTGGGGTCGACCGACACCGGTCATCATTCGCGTTGTGCACATCGCCCCCGGGCCGACACCAACCTTGACGACATCGGCTCCGCTCTCGATCATCTGGCGAGTTCCCTCGGTGGTGACGACGTTGCCGGCGACAATAGGCATTGCGCCGATGTTGTTGCGCACATCTTCGATGGCGCGCATGGTGCGAGTCTGGTGACCGTGCGCGGTGTCGACGACGATCACGTCTACGCCCATCGCCGCTAGCGCCTTGGCGCGAATGCCGGGGTCCGAGTTAATGCCAACGGCCACCGAGATCATCAACCGCGACATCGAATCGAGGGCTGGGGTGTAAATCGTGCTCCGCAGTGTGCCGTTGCGCGTTACGCAGCCGACGAGCACGCCATCGCGATTAATGACAGGTGCGAAATTAAGTCTTTGCTCGCTGAGCGATTCGAACATCTGCTCCGGCGTTAGGTCGTCTTTTAGCGAGAATATCTCGCGGTTCATGACGTTGTGCATTTGGGTGAAGCGGTCGAAACCGGCGGCATCGCTCTCGGTGAAAATACCTGCCGGCCGGCCGTCATCGTCAAGCACGACGACCGCGCCGTGGGCGCGCTTAAAAATCAGGCTGAGTGCTTCGCCCACGGTGTCGTGGGTCGACATCGTTATCGGTGTCTCAAATACCTGATGTCGCGACTTAACAAAATTGACCACTGTCTCGACCACGTCGAGCGGGATATCTTGCGGCAACACCACCATGCCGCCCCGCCGAGCAACGGTTTCGGCCATTCGTCTGCCAGCGATCGCGGTCATGTTGCTGACGACTACAGGAATAGTCGTCCCGAGCAAATCTGGCGTAGCAAGATCTACGCTCTGCCTCGAAGCAACATCTGACATGCTCGGGATCATGAACACATCGCTGTAGGTGAGGTCGTATGAGGGTTTCTCATGCAAAAAACGCACGCGGTAATACTATAAGCGCGAGAACTCCAAGCGCGCAGCGTCGTTGCCGCTGCAGCAAAACCGCTCGCGTCGCGCCAGAACATGGCGATTACTTTGCCTGTCCATTTGTAGCCTGACGGGTATGGATTCGCCGACGTCTCCGGGCGTTGTATTGGTGCACGGTTGGGCAAGCAGCTTCGCCGATACCTGGCAGGCCACCGGAATTGCCGATCTATTTACCGAAGATGGGCGTCGGTGCATCGGTATCGATTTGATCGGCCACGGCACCGCGCCAAGGCCCACCGACGCGGACTCGTACGGCGACATGGGCGAACGAATCAGGGCCGCATTGCCGACGGAGCCCGTGGACGCCGTTGGTTTCTCCCTCGGCGCGCTGGTACTCCTCGAAGAACTCGTTCGCGACCCAAGCAGATTTCGCAAAGTGGTTCTTGCCGGGATCGGCGATGGCGTATTTGCCCAGCACGACGATGCCGACGCCGACCGAATCATTGCGGGGCTACAAGGCACTGCCCCAGAGGACGACAACATCGCACGCCTGTTCGGTCAATACGCCGCCAGAGGCAGCAACGATGTTGGGGCGCTGATTGCCGTACTTAAGCGCAAGCGACCGCCCCCATACACCGAAAAAGCCTTTGCGCACATCACGAACGACATTTTGGTCATTGTCGGCGACAAAGATTTCGTGCTACCTGCCGACCGGCTCGGAGACGCCTTTTCAAATAGCAGGCTGCGTGTGTTACGCAATACCGACCATTTCAAGACGCCGGAGTCGTTCTCGTTCATCAGCACCGTGATGGATTTTCTATCCGCCGGCAGCGGTGCGCGGAGTTAGCACCAATGATCGATTGCAGGCTGACGTCATC
>JBKJMC010000139.1:0-2570 GCA_046596615.1 Ilumatobacteraceae bacterium
CGAACTTGTCGTCGTGCGGCTCGGTAAGACGATCGCGGAAAAGCGGCCCAATGTGCTGGCGTCACTTCGGCGCATTATCGAGGCCTTCCCGCTCGTTTAGATTTTGATAATTAGCCGATGTCGAGAATCCGAACGCCAACCGCAGCCAGCACAGCTATCGTCGCCCACGAAAGCAATCCGAGCACAAGCGGCCGAGAGCCAATGGCCCGCAACTTGCGCACATCGACACCGGCCCCAAGCCCGACCATGGCGGCCGCCAACAGCGACTTCTCGACCCATCTCGCGTCTGCCAGAAACGCGTTAGGCAAATCTACGACGGAGTTAATTGCAATTGCCACGATGAAACCGCAAACGAAGAGCGGCATCAGCGGTGGCCGATTGCCTTGCGACTCAACATTGGTTCGGTGCCGGCGCGCTACGCTCACGCCCGCGACCAACGGAGCCAACATCATCACGCGAGTCAGTTTGACGATGATTGCCGCGCGCTGTGCTTCTGCGTCGCCTGTCGAGGCGGTGGCGACGGTTTGGGCCACGTCGTGCACGCTGGCCCCGACCCAAGAACCAAAGCGCGCGCCGTCAAAGCCAATCCAGTTGGCGACAATCGGCAATAAAAAAATCGCCAAACTGCCGCAGATTGTGACGAGGGCGATCGCGTAGGCCATGTCGTCATCGTCGGCGTCGCTTACGGGCCGCATGGCGGCAATCGCCGAAGCGCCACAAATTGAAAATCCGGTAGCGACAAGCAGGCTCAAGCCTTTTGTCAAGCCGAGGCGTTGACCGAGCCACTGAGTGCCAAAGAATGTGATGCCGACGACGCCTACAACCAGAAGTAAGCCTGGCGCCCCGATGTCACGCACCTGCGAAAACGATAGCTGCAGCCCCAATAGCACAATTCCGAGGCGCAGCAAGCTGCGCGCCGCAAAACGCATTCCGCTGTGGCACGCCTGTGGTAACAGTTTCAGGTTCGCCAGAATCGCGCCGAATACCGCGGCTGTGACAAGCGGCGACAACACGATTGGTGTGAATTGCCTAACGAGTGCTTCGACCGCAAAAGACACGCCAACAACCGCGCCCGCCAGCGCGAGACCAGGCAGCAACTTGGCGAATCTATGGGTGTACTGTCGTGCGGGCACCCCAGAACGATAACCTTTAACTCCTCGATCTTTGAATGGGGTTAGCGAATGAAGCGGACCTGGACAGTTTTCGTTTTGTGCGCGACGTCGCTGGCATTCGGGTCGAGTGCGGCATCGGCCGCGAGTTGCGCCGACACCGGGGTGACAACTGTTTGCAGAATCGGCGATACTGGCCCAGGCGGTGGAACGGTCTTTTACGACGCTGGATCGCAGCAGTGGTGGGGTAGATACCTCGAGTTTCGTCCGACCAACGGTGCTCAAGCATGGACATCGGAAGCATCGAAATTGACATCGATCTATACCGACGGCTCGGACGGTATGTCCAGGGCCCAGCAGCAATTGCGCAGTAAGGGCATCGGCATGGGCAAGTTGAACACCGCGGCGATCATCGCCCAACAAAACGCAGCTAGTGCCGCCAAAAGCGCGTCCGACTTCAGGGGCGGCAACATGGCAGATTGGTACTTGCCGTCGAAGAATGAACTCAACGCTCTCAACGATTGGAGTGCGCTAAATCGCAAAGCAGCGGGCACTGCTCCGCAGTGGTCCTCGTCAGAGGCCGGCGACGGGTTCGCCTGGTACCAATTATTTCTCGATGGTACTCAGTTCACAGATGCCAATGGGATTCTCGCGGGACTCAAGAGCAACAAGTCATATATAAGAACTCCGGTGCATGTCGGCTCCGGCTTTGCCCCAGCGTTAATTATGGCGACGGCGGTTCGCGCCTTTCCGGCCGGCTCCGGCTTTCCGCCGCCACTGTTTGCCGCGCCAGCCGCGCCAACACTAAACCCGAGCTGCATCTCTAGCGGACCTTGCAGTGTTGGCGACGTCGGCCCGGGCGGCGGAATCATTTTCTTTGATGCCGGGATTAGTAATCCCTGGGGCAGATACCTCGAGGTCGCGCCGGCGTCGTGCGAGGGTTCAAATTTACCGTTTAAGGTTGGTCCTAGGAAGCCGTATGCAACGCCAGCACTGGGCCGTACGGCCGCCGAGTTGCGAATTCTCGCGAAGCAGGTCGGCATGGGCAAGGCCAATACGCAGGTTCTTACTTCTACCTTCGGACCGGGATTGTATGCAGCCAGATTTGCCCAAGATTCGGTCTGTGGCGGCCAGGATGATTGGTTCTTGCCGTCTAAGGACGAGCTCGACCTGGTGCACAACAACATTGCCCAAAATCGCCCCAGGTTTACGGATGCGAACCCGGGGCAGACAACGCCACTTGGAAGTTTTGACAAGGGGTTCTACTGGACATCCACCGATTACAACGGCACCACAGCGTGGACACAATATTTCATGGATGGGCAGCAGTTCGACCGAGTGCAGACTCTCTCGGCCAACAGAAATCCTGTGCGACCTTTTAAGGTACGCGCCATTCGGGCTTTTGGTTAATAAGTTCACCGAACTCGGGCGATTATCTAGGATTTCAACGGGCAAGTTTCC
>JBKJMC010000143.1:0-4377 GCA_046596615.1 Ilumatobacteraceae bacterium
CAGCCTCTCGATTGGCGTCGCGCGCAGCTCAAAGCGATTATCAAGATGCTCGAGGAGCACTCGGACGACTTCGAGGCCGCGCTAAACACCGACCTTGGTCGCAGTCCAGAGGAGTCGTTCCTCCTAGACATGGCGCTGACGGTGAGCGAAGTAAAGCTGATGATCAAGAACCTCGCCAGGTGGACGGCTCCGCGCAGGGTTCCGACCAAGGCCGTGTCGCGGCCCGGATCGTCGAAGCGCGTCCCGCAGTCGCTCGGCGTCGTATTGGTGATTGCGCCGTGGAACTACCCGGTGCAGTTGTTGCTGGTCCCCGTGGCCGGCGCGATTGCGGCCGGCAACGCGGTGGTGATGAAGCCGTCCGAGGTCTCGGCGGCGACCTCGGCGCTTTTGGCAAAATTGGTGCCGATGTACTTAGACAGCAAGGCGATTTCGATTGTCGAAGGTTCAGTAGAGACTGCGACCGAACTTCTTGAACAGAAATTCGACCACATTTTTTTCACGGGCGGAACATCAGTTGGCCGAGTGGTAATGCAGGCCGCCGCCAAACACCTCACGCCCGTCACGCTCGAGCTGGGCGGCAAGAGTCCTACAATTGTCGACGCATCGGCCAACGTTGCGGTCGCCGCGCGACGCATCGCCTGGGGCAAGTTCATCAACGCGGGTCAAACTTGCGTTGCCCCGGATTACGTATTGGCGCATCGCGCGATTGTCGACGAATTGATCGTAGAGATCGGCAAGGCGGTGACAGAATTTTTCGGGTCCAACCCGCAACAGAGCAAAGATTATTCGCGAATTGTTTCAGACCGTCATTTCGCAAGGCTCTCGGCGATGTTGGCTTCGGGCAAGGTTGCCGTCGGCGGCGAAATTGACCCCGAAACGCGATATATCGCCCCGACAGTCTTGGTCAATGTCGATTCACGTGCGCCAATTATGAACGAAGAAATCTTCGGGCCGCTGCTGCCCGTAATTTCGGTCGACTCAATGCAAGAGGCGATGGATTTTGTCAACGATCGACCGCATCCGCTCGCACTCTATATTTTTGCCGAAGACTCCGTGGTGAGCGACCAGGTTGTCGCGGCCACAGCATCTGGCGGAGTGACCGTCAACGGCACGATCATGCATATCACGAGTCCGCACCTTCCATTCGGCGGCGTAGGTGATAGCGGCACCGGCGCATACCACGGTCAGGCCAGCATTGATGTCTTTCAACACCTCAAGCCCGTGCTGACTCGCACGACGAAGTTCGACCCCTCGATCGCCTACCCGCCGTACACCAAGCGCAAACTTAAGATCCTTCGACGATTATTGTGACTAGTCATGTGCTGGTCATGTGCTAGTCATGGGCTAGTCGTTGCGCCGTAGTCGCAGCGTTTATCTCGAGAAGTGGACGATCGCTTCAATGATTACTTCAAAGGCCGCTTCGGCGTCGACGTCCCACAGCACATCACAGTTCGGTTGGAGCCGCTCGATCAGACTGCGTTGATCAATTATCGTCATTCCGCGGCTGTAGACACCCGCTGTCTCTACAACAACATGCGACGATCGGCGCTCGAACAGGTCGGGGTGAGTTAGGGCCAACACCGCACATGGGTCGTGCACCGCTCCGCCGAGCATATTGTCGTGACGAGACACATACACGTGCGAGAAAAAATCGAACAGGTCGGCCAAGACATTGGCGAGCGTTCCTGTTAGCTGGCGCACCCTGGCGATGCGCTCCGGTGTTGCCTGCAGGCGGTGCGTGACATTGAGCCCGGCCATGATCAAAGGACCGCCGTACTCAAAGACCATCGCCGCGGCCTCTGGGTCTGCCCAGATATTGAACTCGGCCACGGCCGAGCGATTACCAAAAGTGCCGCCCCCCATCAGCGATATGCCCGCAATCTTCGCCGCCAAATCTGGTGCCAGGCGCAGTGCCAAGGCGATGTTTGTGAGTGGTCCGGTGGGCACGAGCCACACGCCCTCTGTCGTTCTACAGGTATCGATTATGTAGCCGACGGCGTCGTGACTAACGGGGCCGCGCGAAGGTTCTGGCAGGTCTGCGCCATCGAGCCCGCTATCTCCGTGCACGTAGGCCGCGTGCTTCGCCTCTGCCACGAGCGGTCGCTCGGCGCCGCGGTGCACCGGCGCGTTCGATCCAAGCAGGTCAAGCACGAATTGTGCGTTGCGCGTGGTCGAAGTTATTGGCGCGTTTCCGGCAACCGTGGTAACTCCGATCAGGTCGGCGTGTCGGGCCGCGACAACTAGCGCGATGGCGTCGTCGTGACCTGGGTCGCAGTCGATGATCATCGGAACTTTGGTCGACTGCGCTGGCTTCGTCATTGCGAAGAGACTAGTTGCCGTGTGTCAAAGTAGAGAGATGGCCTTCGACGTGGTGGTGATCGGCAGCGCCAACCTTGATCTCGTCGCCCAACTTGAGCACCTACCAAAACCGGGGCAAACACTATTGGCATCGGGCTACGCCGAACACGCGGGTGGCAAGGGTTTGAATCAGGCCGTGGCTTGCGCGCGAATGGGCGCCAAGACCGCGTTCGTTGGCTGCGTCGGCGACGATGATGCCGGTCGCTTCCTGCGATCGGTGCTCGATCGAGAAGGTGTCGACACGAGCCAATTGCTCAGCGTTACCGAGCCAACGGGCCGAGCATTCATCAATGTCGACAAGCACGGCGAGAATGAGATCGTCGTGATTCTCGCGGCCAATGGTTTGGTCGGAGTTAGCGACGGCATACGAGGCGCCGATCTCGTGCTCCCACCTTGCAAGGTTGTGGTCGCTCAGCTCGAGATCCCGCAGGCAACGATTTCGGAAGTGTTCGGTCAGGCTAGGAAGTTCGGCGCAACTACAGTCCTTAACCCAGCACCCGCAATGAAAATCTCTCGCGAGATCCTTGCTGCCACCGACATAATCGTGCCCAACGAGACAGAGGCGCAAAGTCTTGGTGGCGTCGACGAGTTATTACGGTCCGGTATCAAGAACATCGTCATCACCCGTGGCGAGAACGGTGCCGAGATGATTACAACGCGCGACAGCGTTGTGTCGAGCGAGAGTTTCGCGCCGTATCGGGTTACGCCCATCGACACTGTCGGCGCGGGCGACGCCTTTATCGGGGCGATGTGTGCCGAGTTGTCGCGCGGTGTCGCATTAAGTGATGCCTGCAGGATGGCAGTAGTCGCGGGCGCGCTCGCCACAACTAGACGCGGTGCGGTGCCGTCATTGCCCCTGCGCGCTGACGTTCTTGAGGCCCGGAATAAAACCCAAATTGGCCCAGTAAATTGAGACGGTCAAAATGAGCGAAATCTCGAAACCTCAGCGCATGCACTTCTACGACGACGAAAGTGCCGAGTTGGCAGTCGAGATAGTGAAGTACGCGATGCAACGCATTCGCATGGATCCTCCGCCGCTAGATAAGCCGTATTCGCTAAGCGAGTTGCGCGCGATCGTTGGCGAGACGATCAAGCCGGAGGGTCGCAACGGCCTCGACGTCCTAAAGGAGTTCGTCGACGAACTGGCGCCTTCGTGCATCAGCGTTGACCATCCGCTGTTTTTGTCATTCGTTCCAGGCGCGCCAACCGAAAGTTCGGTGCTTTTCGACCTAGTCGTCGCCGCCTCGAACATCTACGGCGGCTCGTGGCTCGAAGGTGCCGGCGCCGTCTACGCCGAGAACGCGGCGCTGAAATGGATCTCAGATCTCGCGGGTATGCCGACATCGAGCGGGGGAGTGTTCGTAAGCGGCGGCACCGCCGGCAATCTCTCGGCTTTGCTGGCGGCCCGCTGGCGCTGGCGCTATCGCGCTGGCGGAGAAATGGATGCGACCCGCCCAATTATCATCACCTCGACTGGAGCGCATTCGTCGGTCGCGCAAGCGGCGCTAGTGATGGATGCAGACGTTGTTAAGGTTGCGGCCGACGAGCGCGGCCGCCTGGGAGGCGACACTTTGCGCGATGCAATCGATGCACTTACTGATCTCGATCGTGCCAGAGTCTGCGCGATCGTCGCCACCGCCGGCACGACGAACGTTGGTGTCGTCGACGATCTCGACGGGGCGGCAACGCAGGCGCAACGAATCGGCACATGGTTTCACATCGATGGCGCCTACGGCGCAGCGGCATTGTGTGCGCCAAGTGTACGCAAATTATTTGTCGGCATCGAACACGCCGACAGTCTGATCGTCGACCCGCACAAGTGGTTGTTCGGTCCGTACGACTGCTGCGCGCTTGTATATCGCGATCCGACACAAGCACGGCACGCCCACACGCAACACGCCGAATACCTAGATGTGCTTGATCAGGACGATTCGAAGCCAATCGATGCGGCCTGGAACCCCGCCGATCTCGCGCATCACCTCACCCGTCGCGCCCGCGGCCTGCCGTTTTGGTTCAGCC
>JBKJMC010000180.1:0-3543 GCA_046596615.1 Ilumatobacteraceae bacterium
CGATCCGAAAAATACCGCAATTACGAAAATTGGCCAGACCGCGGTCGGCTCGGTGAACGCATACAGACAAAGCGCGACAGAGCAAAGCAGTTCGCCGCTGAGCGCGAGCGCAGCAACGTACTTTCTGTTGTAACGATCGGACACGCTTCCACTTACAAATACGAACAGGACGATCGGTATGAACTCGGCGAAACCCAGCCAGCCGATGTCGATGGCGCGGCCGGTGATATCGAATATCTGCTTGCCCAGCGTTGCCGCCTGCAGCATTACACCTATATAAAACGACAGGCTGCTGCCCAACAGTCGTCGCACCGACGGCACGCGCAACACTTCGCGAGCCGTGAGTTGCTTGGGCACCAGTGCGTCATTCACGTCTCAACTACCCTAACTAGGGGCGCGCATCCGTGACGAGCGCATAATCAGAATGGGGACATCGTGAACCAAATCGCTGAGCAGACGCAGTGGGTCGACGCACTCGGACAGGCCGAATTGGTGAGCAGCGGAGCCGTTTCGGCTTCCGAGTTACTCGAAGGCGCCATCGAACGCATCGCCGAGATCAACCCCAAACTAAACGCGGTCAACATCACGTGGTTCGAGCACGCCCGCGAAATTGCCGGCGCCGTGGATGCGCAACGCGAACCCAATCTTGTACAGCCGTTTCGCGGTGTGCCGTTTATTCTCAAAGACCTCAATTGCGCATATGCCGGCCAGCGCATGAGCAACGGCAACATCGCTCTCAAGAACGCCAACTACATCTCGCCCGTCAGCACAGGGCTAGTAAATCGACATATCGCCGGCGGTTTAGTTCCTCTCGGTCGCGGCAACAGCCCAGAATTCGGCAGTGTGCCGACGACCGAGCCGCTGGCTTGGGGACCAACGCGAAATCCATACGACTTAAGCCGAATCGCCGGCGGATCTAGCGGCGGCAGCGCCGCGGCCGTCGCGGCGGGCCTCGTGCCGATCGCGCACGCCAGCGACGGCGGTGGCTCGATTCGCATTCCGGCTTCGTGTTGCGGGTTAGTCGGGCTCAAAGTTAGTCAGGGTCGAATCACGGGATCGCCGTTTCGCGACGAAACAAATTTGAGCGTCGAGAACTGCGTCTCGCGCACCGTGCGCGACACCGCGGCCCTGCTTGATGCGACTTGCGGGCCCGGCGTCGGCGACCGAATGATCGCCCCCGCGCCATTGCGTTCGTATCTGAGCGAGGTCGGTGCGCCTGTCGAGAAACTGCGCATCGGCATTTTGGATCACAACCCGGTCGCTGCAACAAGCGCAGGCGCCGTCGACCAAGACTGCATCGATGGCGTGAACGAGACGGCAAAACTGCTCGAGTCACTCGGCCACACGGTCGAATTTGCGTGGCCCGAGGCACTCGAAGACACGGATTCGCCGCGCAGGTTTTCGGCGCTGTGGTCTACGAATATGTCGGTCGCCCGCGAGGGCGTCGCCGCGATGCTTGGGCGCGCAGTGACGATCGACGATTTCGAGTTGATGAACTGGACCATGGCGGAGTTCGCCAAAAGCATGACTGCCACCGACTACGCGCTAGCGGTCAACGCCACAACTGCATACCGACGCAAGGTTGCTCAGTGGTGGGCCGACGGATGGGACATTTTGGTAACGCCAACCCTGGCCCGAATTCCACTAAAACTCGGCACGATCGCCAACGACGCCGCACAACCGATGCGCGCCTCGACGGTCTCGGCAGACTTCTGTGCCTTCACGCCGCCGTATAACACCAGCGGCCAGCCTGCAATTTCGCTGCCATTGCACTGGACAACCTCCGGTCTGCCGGTCGGAATCCAATTCGTCGCCGGTTACGGCCGTGAAGATGTGTTAATCAGGCTCGCTGCGCAACTCGAAACCGCGCGCCCGTGGTCGCACCACAAACCGAAATTCACCGCTGCGCTGTAATTATTCGGCGATCACGCCCCGCGAGGTATCGATTCGCAGACCGACCACTTCGTCGGCGCGCACCGTCACATCGCGCGACATAACTAACGCGCCGACCACTAAGCCGCCGAGCAACGTCACGCGCACGACCGTTGTCGAGCCGCCGAACAGCACCGTGTTCACCGTTGCACGCAGGCTCCCAGGTTCGCTCGCGGCGCACACGACCACGTCGTCGGGTCTAACTAGCAGGGTAAGTTTTGTGCCGCTCGCACCAAAATTTCGACCGGTCAGCGATCCCGCACCGTTCTCAAGCGCCAAGGTACCATCGGCGGCAACGACTCCCGCAAATTCATTCATGGCGCCGACAAAGCGAGCGACAAACGGCGTCGCCGGAGAGAGGTACACGTCCCTTGGCGCGCCGACCTGCTCAATCGCGCCATCGCGCATTACACAAATCGTGTCCGAAATCGCCAGCGCCTCATCCTGATCGTGGGTCACGAACAGAGTCGCCACGCCAGTTTCCTTCTGCACTCGCCTGACCTCGTCGCGTAGCTCACCGCGAACCTTGGCATCAAGCGCGCTGAGCGGCTCATCAAGTAACAACACCTGCGGAGTAATTGCCAACGCCCGCGCGTGCGCGACCCGATGTTGCTGCCCACCCGAAAGCTGCTGTGCTAAACGATCGGCCAGTCCGGCTAGCCGCACCCGAGCGATGGCGTCGTTGACCATTAACTTGCGATCCTCGGCCGATCGTTTGCGAATTTTCAGCCCGAAGCCAATGTTCTCGCTGACGCTCAGGTGTGGAAACAGGCTGTAGTTCTGAAACACCATGCCCATGTTGCGCTTATTCGGTGGCACGGCCGTAATGTCGACCCCCTTGAGCGTCACGGTACCCGAATCGGCCTGCTCGAAACCGGCAGCCACCCGCAGCGCCGTCGTCTTCCCGCAACCAGATGGCCCGAGCAAAGTGACGAGCTCGCCATGTTTAATGTCAAGCGAAAAGGCATCGAGCGCGACGACGTCGCCGAAGGTTTTGCGAACCCCCGAGAAACTCAACTCACTCGACATAATCTGCCTCCGCTTTGAATCGTTCGAATATTTATGCGCATCACAGCAGCGTCACTGACTGGCCCATATTGCGACGACGAGAAAAGCGATTGATGAGCCCAAGAAGGCTGGCGGTAATAACCAACAGAACAAGACCGACCGCGAACGAACCTTGCGGCTCTCGACCCTGAGACTGCGACAGTATTAGTGGAAGAGTCTCTTTAAGGAGCAGCGACGCAATCGTGAACTCGCCCAGCACCACAGTCATCGTCAAGAACGATGCCGAGGCAACCGCGACTCGGATGTTCGGAACGATCACAGACCACAGAGTTCGGGTCCAGGAAGCGCCGAGCGAGCGCGACGCATCCACGAGCGTCTTGACATCAATGGAAGCGAGGCCATTATCAATCGAACGAAAGGTAAACGGCAACGCAATTATCACGTAAAACGGAACCAGGCTGTAGTCCGAACGAATAAACCACGGCGCCAGGTCTCGAAACGCCCCGGCGATACCCACTACCAAGGCAATTGCGGGCACCACAAACGGCAGCACGGAAATTATTTCTACAACCGGCCGAGCCCGCATCATGCTCACATGCACAT
>JBKJMC010000062.1:0-10300 GCA_046596615.1 Ilumatobacteraceae bacterium
TGGGCGGAGATGCACCTGCCGGAGATGGCTCGGCGTTACGCCGAGATCAATCCAGTATTTTTAGCCGCCGACCCGAAGGCGATGGAAATAATTTTGGCCGAGTTGCATGCTAACTACGGTTCGGTGAGTGAATATGTCAAGCACATCGGTGTAAGTGAACAGACGATTTTACGCCTCAAGCACGCGCTGCTCGAAAACTAAATTTCGGTAATCGTCACCGAAATTATCTGCAGTGTCTCTGTTGGCGGAACGCCGTTGGCCGCCGGGTCTGGATTGCTAGCACTATTGAGCGCCGGCACTGTTGAGTCAAGACCATCGGTTACTTGGCCGAAAAGGGTGTAACTCGGCGGCAATCCAGCGCCCTGCTCGCCGGTGATGACAAAGAACTGACTGCCGTTCGTGTTCGGCCCAGAATTGGCCATCGCTAGAGACCCGAGCCTGTACGAGCCGGAAGTTGGCAACTCGTCGGCAAATGCGTAACCGGGGCCACCACCGCCGGTTGCGGTGGGGTCTCCGCACTGGACCACAAAGTCCTTGATCGCGCGGTGACAAGTTGTGCCGTCGAAGTAGTGATAACGAGCGAGCGTTACGAAGTTATTTACAGCCAGCGGCGCCCGGACTGCATCGAGCACGATGGTGAATTCACCTTTATTAGTGATCACCACGGCCGTGTAGGTTTTGGCCACATCGATGCACATCGGTGGCGACTTTTCGAACGAGGCGGCGCGAGACTCAGAGCCGTCGGCGGCCGGGCAAGGTGTTTCGCCGGTGATCGCGCGGCCCTCGACCGGCGCTATCGAAGTGGCGGTAGGTGCGGCAATTGTCGTTTCGCTAGTTGCTGCAACTGTCGTGGCGGTCGTGTCCGTGTTCTTATCGCCGCCAGAAACTTTGATGATCAATGCGACTCCGACGACGATGGCAACGACAATCACTACATTTGTGATTCGCTTGCGCAAGCGCTGGCGATGAGCCTGTGCGGCCAGCTCGTCGAGACGATTACGGCGGGTTTCTTTCTTGCGCATTCTCTTGTCGGTACCCATAAGTCCGTAAGGATAGTGGGCTCGAGATAGCGTTAAGAACCTGTGGCTGTGATTGTTCAGAAATACGGGGGCACATCAATTGCCGACCCTGAGCGGATGCGTAATGTTGCGACACGCGTCGCCAATACACGCCTAGCCGGTAACGATGTAATCGTTGTCGTTTCGGCAATGGGCAAAGCCACCGACAATTTGATGGATCTGGCGCGCCAAGTTTCGAGTTCTCCACAGGGTCGTGAGATGGACATGTTGCTGACAACCGGCGAGCGGATTTCGATGTCGCTGCTATGCATGGCGCTGCACGATGTCGGTTGCGAGGCGGTGAGTTTCACCGGCAGTCAAGTTGGCATAATCACCGATACCTCGCACACCAAAGCCAAGATTCTCGAGGTCAAGGGTGATCGCGTGCGCGAGGCGCTGGCCGAAGGCAAGGTCGCCGTTGTCGCCGGATTTCAAGGGGTCAGCACGGCCAAGGAAATCACGACGCTTGGTCGTGGCGGTAGCGACACCACAGCCGTCGCGCTCGCCGCCGCGTTAAACGCCGATGTCTGCGAAATCTACACCGATGTGACTGGCGTGTTCAGCGCCGACCCGCGCGTTGTGCCACAGGCACGCAAACTGCTGCAGCTGAGTTTCGACGAGATGCTCGAGATGGCTGGTGCCGGAAGCAAGGTCTTGGCATTGCGCTCAGTCGAGTTCGCACGTAACCACAATGTCGCGATACATGTTCGCTCAAGTTTTACGCTGGACGAAGGCACATGGATAGTCGGTGCCGATGATGAGAGGAAGAGCAAAATGGAAGATCCAATTATCTCGGGCGTCGTGCACGACGTCGGCGAATCGAAAGTGACGCTTCTCGGCGTGCCCGACAGGCCAGGGGTGTCGGCGCTTTTGTTCGAGTCGCTCGCCAAGGCCAATGTCAACGTCGATATGATCGTGCAGAACACCTCGATCAACGGCACGACCGACATCTCGTTTACGATGCCGAGCACCGATGTCGCAACCGCCGTGCCAATTGTCGAAAGAGTTGGCGCCGAAGTTGGTGCGACGGGCGTAACCAAGAACTCCGACATCGTCAAGCTCAGCCTCGTTGGAGCCGGTATGAAGTCGAGTCCTGGCGTCGCCGCAAAAATGTTTCGTGTACTTGCCGATAACGGCGTAAACATCGAGATGATTTCGACGAGCACCATCAGAATTTCGGTCGTCGTGGAGCGCTCCAAACTGGAAGTCGCCGTGCGTGCGTTGCACACGGCATTTGGTCTCGATAGTGGCGAGGATTACGCATCTCCACTTCCGGAACGAAAGTAATCCACGCGTCGTCATGACCAATCGCCGCGCCCACTTTGTGCCGTGGCGCAGCGCGGGTAACCTCACCGAAACAGACATCGACTCTGATGAAGTGGTCCGCGAAACCGGATGGGTATTCAATAACAAGACCGGCGACTCGCTGACCCTGGAGTCATTCGTGAAAACCGGTGAATCCGAAGTGAATAGGTATATGCGCCAATTTGGGTTCACGCCCGAGCAACTCGCGGCCTGGTCGCTTCTAGAAATCGGCAGCGGCATAGGCCGAATGACCTCGGCGTTTACGCAAAAATGTGCAAAGGTGATCGCGGCCGATGTAGACGCCGCGTTCTTGGAGCGATGTCGCGAGACTGTTAGCAAGCATGGCAACGCCGATCGCCTGCAAACTCTCTACGTCGCCAACGGTAGAACGCTGCAGTTGGCCGGCGACTCAGTCGACATTGTGTTTTCATACATCACGCTCCAACACTGTGTTCACGACGACGCGCTTGGCCTGACTCGCGAGGCGGTGCGAGTCACGCGCTCCGGTGGATTCGTCGCTCTCAACTACCGATTTAATGTGCCGAGCGATTTTTTTCTCAGGCCGCTCGGGCTACTTGTGCGACAACTGTGGCGATTACCCGTACTCGGCACGAGGTTGTCGCTGTGGCGCTGGGCGACGAGGTTGGGTTGGCAGGCCAACAGGTTGCGTCCCGATGAGGTCTTCGACTATTTGCGCGCAGCCGACGGGTCGTCACCATTGTGCGAGGTTCGCGTCTTTCATTCTCCTAGGCGAACACTTAAGATCCGCGAAGTTTCGGTTACAACTGCGCCGTTGAAGCGAGTCAATTTAAGTCACTGGTGGTTGGTAGCCAAGATTAAGTAGTCTGAATTAATGCGAATTGGCATAGTTGGGGCAACCGGCATGGTCGGAACTGTGATGCGGGGGTTGCTTGCCGAGCGCAATTACCCAATTACGGAGTTGCGGCTATTTGCTTCGGCGCGCTCTGCAGGTTCGAAGATTGACTGGAACGGCGCAAGCATCACTGTTGAAGACGCGACAGAGGCAGACCCGCACGGGTTAGACGTTGTGCTGTTCTCGGCGGGGGCCACGACCTCGCGCGCACTGGCAGAGAAATACGCCAAAGCGGGCGCGATGGTGATCGATAACTCGTCGGCGTGGCGAATGAATTCTGATGTGCCGCTGATTGTTGCTGAGGTCAACCCCCAAGACGTCGCCAACGCCGGCAAGGGGATCATCGCTAACCCGAACTGCACAACTATGGCGGCGATGCCCGTTCTGAAACCACTGCACGACGCGGCTCAATTAGTGCGCTTAATCATCAGCACGTATCAGGCCGTGAGCGGCGCCGGTGTTGCCGGTGTTGCCGAACTTGATGCTCAGGCGCGAAGCGGTGCTGCTGGCGCGCACGAACTCACCTACGACGGCGGGGCCATTTCGTTTCCGGCACCAGCAGAATTTGCTCGCACGATCGCCTACAATGTCTTGCCGCTCGCTGGCTCGGTGGTCGACGATGGCAGTCTCGAAACCGACGAAGAGCAAAAACTGCGCAACGAGACCCGCAAGATTTTGCACATCCCGGACCTCAGGGTCTCGGGCACATGCGTTCGAGTGCCCGTATTCACGGGCCACTCGTTGTCGATCAACGCCGAGTTCGCGACGGCGATCACGGCCGCCGAGGCGCTGCAGATTCTCGGCACTGCCCCGGGCGTTGCGGTCGTCGACATTCCGACTCCGCTGCTAGCCGCCGGCAAAGACCCAAGTTATGTGGGTCGAATTCGCCAAGACACATCGGTCGACGGCGACCGCGGCCTGGCATTGTTCGTGTCAAGCGACAACCTGCGCAAGGGTGCGGCGTTGAACGCGCTGCAAATCGCCGAACTGCTCGTAAGATAATTTTCTCTCGCGCTTAATTTCGTGCGTGTTTAGGCGCCCATCGCCACGACGGTGACGATGCCTGGAAGTTGGCGCAGAGAATCAAGTACATGTTCAGGAACCTTGATCGATGTGGCGATGCACATTAATGCGCTTCCGGCCGTCGCCGTGGTGCCCACATCCATGTTGTCTATATTGATGTCGGCATTGCCGAGGGTCGTGGCAACTCTGCCAATTGCGCCGGGCCTGTCGTCGTTAGTCACGACAAGCATGTGCTCTGACGGCGGGATGTCGGTGAGGTGGTCGTCGATAATCACGATGCGTGCCTCACGCCGGCGACCGGTGAGCGTAGCCGAGAGGTTGCGGTCGCCAGAACGCAACGTGATCAGGTTGATGTAGTCGTGATGAACCGTTGTTGTCGTCGCCGCGCCTCCAAAAGTTAGATTTAGACTTCGAGCCAACACCGGCGCGTTTACGAGGCTGACGAAATCCTTCGACCACACCGACAATGCGCCCTTGAGCGCACTTAAAGCAATCAGGCTCGGATCGTAGGCGCCGATCTCTCCGCTCGTAACTATCTCCAACGTGTTCGGCGTGTTGCCAAGTAGCGACGCAAAAACTCGACCGAGGCGTTCGGCGAGCGGGACAAACGGTTTGATGGTTTCATTGGCGTCGCCAGACTGGACATTAACTGCGAACGGCACGAAATCGCCGTTGAGAGCCAGACAGACCATGTCAGCGACGACTTCGCCGGCTCGGTCTTGGGCCTCGCGCGTGCTCGCGCCGAGGTGCGGTGTGACGATCACATTTTCGAACGCGAACAGGGGCGATGCAGTTGTCGGCTCGACGCTAAACACGTCGAGGGCGGCGCCGGCAATATCACCACTTGCTAATGCCGCGGCGAGGTCTATTTCGCTGATGATTCCACCGCGGGCGACGTTGATGATGCGCAGGGATTTCTTGGCACGCTTCATCATCGCAGCGTCGATTATTCCCGTCGTCTCGGGTGTCTTGGGCAAGTGGATTGTCAACAGGTCGGATTGTTCGACCACTTCTTCAAGTGTCGCCATCTCGACTCCGAGTTCGCGTGCTCGCTCTCGAGAAACGAACGGGTCAAATGCTATGAGGCGCATGTCGAAGGCGCGCGCACGTTGGGCGACAAGCGTGCCGATTCGACCGAGGCCAAGGATGCCAAGCGTCTTGCCGGCGAGTTCGATACCCTCCCATTTCGTGCGCTCCCAGCGACCCGAGACGAGTGCCCGGTGTGCCTGCGGAACATTGCGGGCAAGCCCCAAAATTAGAGCCATCGTGTGTTCGGCGGCAGACAACACATTTGATTGCGGGGCATTGACAACCATCACGCCCCGCTCGGTCGCCGCGCGCACATCGATATTGTCGAGTCCCACTCCGGCACGGGCGACAACTACGAGATCTCGTCCGGCACCGAGCAGATCGGCGTTTACTTGCGTGGCCGAGCGCACGATCAAGCCCTTTGCCCCCGCCAGCACGTCACCTAATTGTTTGGCGCTTCGGTCGATTTGCAGATCGACTTCGTAGCCGGCTCGCCGTAGCGTCTCGAGCCCCGTCTCAGCAATAGTTTCGGCGATGACGATACGTGGACGATTCATGAAAGTGCCTCAATCACGTAGTCGATACTGTCGGTTAGGCGTCGAACATCGGACGGTTCAATGGCAGGAAAAGTGGCGATGCGCAGTTGGTTGCGACCGAGTTTGCGATACGAATCAGTGTCGACAATGCCGTTGTCTCGCAGCACGCGGTTGATTTCACTCGCCTCTATGCCGTTGATGTCGATAGTCGTGACGACGGGTGAGCGGTGACTAGGGTCTGCGACAAACGGCGTCGCAAACTCGCGCGAATCTGCCCAGTCGTAGATATGTTGCGACGACTCGAAAGTGCGCGCCGCGCACCACTGCATCCCACCGTTGTCGAGCATCCATTTCAATTGCTCATTCAGCAAAATCAATGTGCCGATGGAAGGCGTGTTTAGAGTTTGATTGGCGACAGAATTCTCGATGGCCAGGCTGATGTCGAGCGAGGCCGGGCACCAGCGGCCGGATGCGGAGATTTGAGAGATGCGCTCGAGCGCCCTGGGCGAACACAACGCGAACCAAATGCCGCCGTCCGAGGCGAAGCATTTCTGTGGCGAAAAGTAGTAGACATCAACCTCGTCTGTCGAAAATGCGATCCCGCCCGCGGCCGACGTGGCGTCGACGATGACGAGCGCGTTTGCTGGCGCGTCTGGGCGCACTAGTTTCATGAACGCACCAGTTGAAGTCTCGTTGTGTGTAAAACAGTATGTGTCGACGTCGGCGATCTGGGCGATAGGAACCTGCCCGGCTGGCGCTTCAATGACAATTGGCTCGCCGATGTGCGGCGCCAGTTGCGCGGCCTGCGCAAATTTCGCGGAGAACTCGCCGAAAGCGAGGTGCTCGCTTCGTTTGTCGATTAGCCCGAATGTGGCGACATCCCAAAATAAAGTTGCGCCGCCGTTACCAAGAACAACCTGCCAGTCGCTAGGCAGCGAAAAGAGAGCGCGCATCTGCTCGCGGATTGAGCTGACGATGTTGCGCACGGGTGGTCGGCGGTGTGAAGTGCCCAGAACATCGATCGACTGGCGCTGCAATGCACTCATTTGCTCGGGCCGAATTTTGGAGGGGCCGCAACCAAATCGGCCGTCTTGTGGTAGCAGTTTGCTGGGAATAGTGATCTTTGCTACCTGGGGCATATTGCAGTTTCGCAGTGGCTGTGTTTGTTGCGGGATGATTTTACGAAAAGTTAGAAATCATCCGCAGTCGGGAAAGGGAGATTTGAACTCCCGGCCTCCACGTCCCGAACGTGGCGCGCTACCAAGCTGCGCTATTCCCCGGTTATTTGACCTCAAGCCTAACTGTTCACAGTTTCGGCTGAAACAGGCTTGACGGAAATACCTTCATGCCATATCTGGGCCGCCGCAACCGCTTGCGCGGCGCGGCGCAAGCGTAGGGCATCGAGCGGCTTAATCAGCCAGCCCTCTGCGCCACTGCGGCGGGCGAGGTGCACATCGGCGAGACGGTCAAGCAACATCAACACGGGAATACTTGGAATGCGGCCGTCACTGTGATCGAGCCGCAAGTTCATCGTCACGGCCATGGCGCCCATCGAACCAATTTGTAAATCGAGAATCGCGAGATCTGGGGTGCGTTGGGCAATAACGCTGGGCACGTCGCGACCATTGCGAACGACGCTGAACGATGTATCGGGCGAGCCGAGCGCAGCTAAGACCTCGTCAAGCACCCACTGGGCGTCGGTGGCGAGCAAAATGTGCACGACGAAATACTAACCAGTCGAATTACTTGCTGGATGTTGGGGCTTGATTGGCAACCAGGTGCGTGGCGATGACTCCGAGTGAGTCTGGGGATGCGACTTCTTGGTTGAGCAGCGGCACAAATGTAATGGGGGCCGGCGCGACGCGACCAACTAATTGGGCGACTCTCTCAACTTGCTGTGCCGCCCGCTCATTCAAATTCCTAAGATTTCTATCTAGCGCCGAATAGTCGTACCCTGGTTCGCGATTCTCGAGGGCGGCTGAATCATCAAATGACGGGTGCAACCGATTGACTATCAGCGCGGCAGTTGAAAGCTGGGCAGCAGCGAGTTGCGAAATGAAGTATTCCGCCTCCTCGATTGCTTCTACGCTTGGCGAAGTAATTACGACGTACGCGGTGCTCGGTGATTTTAATAGGCCCACTACTTCGCTGGCTCGAGACCGAAATCCAGAATCCATCCCGTCGAAGGCGCGAAAGAAATCGAGCACATCGTCGAGGGCCTTGGCGCTGACGATTCCAGCGATGGTGCGCAATAGTGGTTGCACGGCGGCGCTGATGATGCGTAGGCCCCCGGTGGTCGGCGCCAGCAGCATTCGGTAAACGCGATGATCCAAGAACCGCACTAGTCGACCGGGCGCGTCGAGAAAGTTAAGTGCGTCGCGAGTGGGTGGCGTGTCGATAACGACGAGGTCGAAGCGATCGTCGGAATGCAGTTGAAACAATTTCTCGGCGGCCATGTACTCCTGGGTGCCGCTGAGGTTGTTCGAGATGTTGAGGAAGAACCGATTGCTTGTGATTCGTTGCACCTGTTCGCGGTCGACACTGTATTGATGTACAACTTCGTTGAATGTTGCCTGCGTGTCGAGCATCATCGCCCACAATTGGCCCGTGTTACCCGAGCCAAATTCAATGCGGTGCGGCTCGTTATCGAGTTTCCCAGAGATGCCGAGCGTATCTGCGAGTCGCTTCGCTGGATCAATTGTGACGACGACGACTCGACGCCCGGCTCGAGCAGCTGCGATGCCGATCGCCGCCGCCGTAGTCGTCTTGCCTACTCCGCCGCTGCCAGCACAGATGATGATCGACGAGTTGGAGATAACGGGGCCGACGGTCATGGCAGCAACTCGATCTGGTGACGAACTGCCGCCGCAACTGTCACGGAGTCAATCGTGGTCAGAAATGGCAATTCCAAGGTCGGGATCGCCAGTCGATCCTTAAGGCGCGCTATTTCGCGTTGTTGGTGAGCGGTGCGCGTGATTTGAAAGTGCGCGGCCTGCGCAAGCCCTGAGGCTGGATGCAGCGATTCAGGTATTTCCAAAGTCTCAACTGGTTCGACTGCGTTGATCACGAGCGGCGCGAGGTGCACGCCGATCTGGTCTTCAAGTGCGAATGCGGTGTCGATCATTTCGTTAACTGGCGTCGATTCTGGAAGCGTCACTAGCATCACTTGACAGCGCGCAGGGTCGCCGAGAAGTTTGAGCACCTCGGCACTCTGCTGATGGATTGGTCCGCTGCCGATCGACGTGTTGAGCGCGCGCGCAGACTTCAACAGCGAGATCGCTTGCCCGGCGGGCGGCCCGTCGACAATTATCAAATCGGCGACGCCATCGCCCTCAAGCGCCTTAATCTTGCCGAGAACCAGCAGGTCATCGATGCCTGGGGCGGCGGTGGCGACAAGTTCGACGATGCCAGCAGTGATCAATTTTCGTGAGACCTTGCCGAGTGGTCGCGTGTCTAAGTAATCGGTGAGGGCACTAGTGGCCGTGATTCGTCGAGCCGTGATGTGGCCTGTGCCACTAGACAGAGCGACCTCGGTCGGTTCATAACCCCAACCTGTGGTGCTGCTGAGGATCTTCTCAGCGCTCGGCTTGTCATCCAACTCGATAAACAGCACGCGTAGGCCGGCCTGCGCCGCTGCCATTGCAAGGCCAGCAGATACTGTTGTCTTGCCTACACCGCCCTTTCCCGCAACGATAATGATGCGAGATGCAGTGAAGAATTTAATTTGGTCCACGCGCCCTCCGGAGGCTTACTTGCGCAGGTTACTAAGAGTCCTAACAGTTGCAATGATCGCGCTCGTATCGGGCGCGATGTTTTTTTCGTCACAGCAGGTCAGCGCTGGCAGTTCGGCGTCCGAACTCGCGCCCGTTGATGTGGTGGCGGTGAGCGGGCTCATCGACGATGTGGTTGTTCACGAGATTGAGCAGGCCCTTGATCGCTCACTGACAAACGGGACACAGGCGATCATCTTTCAAGTCAATTCTCGCGGCGCGGTAGTCTCGCCGGAAAAAATGGCACGGTTGCTAGAGAGCATTAGCGCATCTCGGACGCCGATCGCCGTGTGGGTTGGGCCAAGCGGGGCGCGAGCCTATGGTCTTGCCGCGCAAATACTTGCAGTTGCTGACGTCACCGCGATGGCGCCAGGTGCACGAATCGGCTTCACTGGCCGCGCGCTGAAGGTCGGCGGTCAAGATGTGAGTTTTGGCACGGCGAGCGTGTTGAACCAAACCCTGTTGCAGACTTCTTCGCTCGGTTTCGCCGATGCGCGCAGTATTGGTATTTTGAAAAATGCGGGATCAGATGCCGGCGTGCCAGTGGTGCGCAACATGATCGATGTTCTCGATGGGTTAATTATCGATGGCAAGACTTTGTCGACGACAGTTGAAGCTCTGGACAGCGACGGCCAGGTTGTGCGGGAGACGACGACGGCGCGCTTTTTCAAGCTCGATGTCTTGGAGCAGCTGATGCACACGGTT
>JBKJMC010000064.1:0-4681 GCA_046596615.1 Ilumatobacteraceae bacterium
TTCCGATCTCGCTTGCCCAATTCCAGACCGAATTCTATTGGATCATCAACAAGCGATAAAAGAAATGCGAGATCCTCTCGATGAGTCCCGGGTTCGTGTGCAATCTCTACTGCACGGGCCTTACATATAATTGCCCCGAGTAGCGAAGGTCGTGGCACTAATCCCACAGATGTTCCGGCGATGACAGGAACGAGTTCGGTTCGTTGCAACGCCTGAGTCCCTCCGGGTACTTGCAGAGTGCGACCTGGGGGCGTTGTTGTTAGATCGGCTCGGCGCCCGAGTCCATCTGGTGCAAGCACGTCGATGGTGACTCCTCGGCGCCGGTAACGATGCGCCAACCCATCTGGAGAGAATCCGTCAACTTCAAAATTTCTTAGCTCTAGCGCTTTTGCAAAGTCACGAATTCCACTTGACACGACGCGCACATTGACAAGCACGTCGAGACCCAATGACACTCGTGGAGGCGTCACTCCGTATTCCAGACCATGAAGGAGCACCATTTGTCCACCAATTAGCGTCCATTCCCCTGGACGAAGTTCGGTCAATTCAATAAGTGTCGCCCACAGATCCGCCTCGTGACTAGGTGTTGATAAGACCAACGGATTCCGCGAAATTACTGGCCACGCCATGCCAACCTCGCCAGTCCGGCTCCTGCTCGACGAGATCGTTCGTCATCTGCGTCCAGTAAGTCGACTGCCACGACGATTCGCGATGCAACTTTGGCGTTTTTTGGGAATGGCCAGATTTTGTCATCAACGACTCGAATCAAAATGTTGGGGCGTTCGGGAGAATCCTCCAATGCATATTTCTTGATAAGTTTTCCTATCCGGCTCGCTGGAACATAGGCCTCAAGAAAGTCGAGTGCAATAATGTCTGCACGATGTTCACGTGCCGCACTCACCCCACCGCGCACCACCATGTCCTCGTTCGCAAGATCGTCAAGAATTGCCTTATGCCCGTAGAGTCTGCGGACTCTTCCACGAGAAGACAATTTGATCACGAGGTCGACAATTCCGCGCTCGGCTAGTCGGCGTTTTGCGCGTGATACTTCGACAGCCGAAACTTTGGGGTCTTCACCATTAACAATCTGAAGGAGTGCCCACGCCGCTTCTGGACTCCATCGTCGTCCAATCTCTGGGCGACGACGCGCTCTCTCGACGACAATGGGATCGATAAGCCATAATGAACCGAGGCGCTGTCCTTCAAGTTCTCCACGCTCAAGCATCTGACGAACGCGGCGATCACTTACACCAAGCTTCAGTGCTGCTTGCGATACGTTAAGGACATTCATGAACAGAATAGTACCGACTTCGGAACTATTCTGCAACCTACGGTAGGAGCGACTTGGCGGTCTTTTGCAACTAGTCCGGCGCTGGTCAAGCAGCGTTAATAAATGTCCTCGCAGCGCTTAGAACGACCTTGGTTTTGCCTGCTGCAATGACATCTAGCGGAGTTTCGTCGGCTAGTTGAGGGTTCATTCCAATGAACCAAGCTCTTACGGTTGGATCCGAATCCACCGTAAGCAGTAAGTGCGCAACTTGATGGGCGCCACGCAAGCGCTGCTCAATTTCTGGTTGTGGTTCCGAGACGCCAGTCTTCCAACGGCTCACCGTCGACGGATCGACATCGGCCAGACGCGCAGTCAATCGAGATCCGAGTAGCTCAACAAGAAATTCAACGACTGAAGATACCGACTCGGCTACTGTCGCACGATGTGCAGCCACGGTCGCTTCGGCTTTCGAAACTGCAGTCTTTATTGTCATCACGATTCCTTTGCCGATGTGTACCAAATGACCTGTACTTGACTGTACCCAGTTACCCCATTTTACGCAACTATTTCGCATCAAATATGCAGTCATTCTGCACGGACAAAGTCAGTACTTCAACGAACGGAAGCGGACCGCGGGGCGCAACTAATGTCTAGGGCATGAAGGTTTCCGTCAATTTCGATCTGTGCGTTTCAACGGGTGCTTGCACCATGACCGCCCCGGAGGTGTTCGAGCTGCGCGACGACGGATACCTATATATCCTGCAAGAAAACCCCGCCGAGTCGCTGCGCGCCAAGGTCGCCGAAGCGGTCGACCTGTGCCCCACCGGCGCCATCTCGATTGAGGATTAGGCACTTCGCCACGTGGGGTCCATCAGCAAACTGCAACACACGTGGGCCAAGAACGATTCGTTGCTCTGCGTCGGCCTAGACCCAGACACGGCCAAGTTTCCTGAATCGCTGCGCAACGATGTGCGCGGCATCGAGAAGTTCTGCACGGCAATCGTCGACGCCACCGCCGACATGGTTTGCGCGTTTAAGCCGCAGATCGCCTACTTCGCAGCCGTCGGCGCCGAGGCGCAACTCGAGCGCATCTGCCAATACATCCGCAGCACGTATCCGAACATGGTGATCATCCTTGACGCCAAGCGCGGCGACATGGCCGAGACTGCCAAGCAATACGCGACGGAGGCATTCGATCGCTATGGCGCCGACGCCGTGACCGTCAATGCGTTTCTCGGCACGGACTCGCTGCAACCGTTCTTCGACCACGAAGGCAAGGGCGTGATCGTGCTGTGCCGCACCTCAAATTCTGGCAGCGGCGAGTTTCAGTTGCGCGAGCACGACGGCGAACCCCTGTACATGCAGATCGCGCGCACCGCCGCCACAAAGTGGTCGCAACTTGGCGAGTGCGCGCTCGTGGTCGGCGCAACCTACCCAGACGAGCTGCGCAAGGTGCGCGAGGTCGTCGGCGACATGCCGATTCTGGTGCCAGGCATCGGGGCGCAGGGCGGCGACATCGCCGCGGTCGTCAAGAGTGGCACGACGGCTAACAACACGGGCCTGATTATCAACTCGTCGCGCGCGATTTTGTACGCCAACGGCTCAGACTCCGAGTTCGCCTCGGCCGCCCGCGCCGCAGCATCTCGGGCACGAGATGAAATTCGGATGCGCATCAATTAGCCTGCAGTCTCTAACCGAAGGAAGTTAATGACGCACCAGTTTCTATCTGCAGAGTGGATCACCGCCGCGCGCGAAATTCGCGCCAAATACGAAAGCCAAACCCCCAAGATCACCCAGAAGATTCGCATGAACCAGATCATCACCGGCGTGCCCTTCGCCGACGGCACCGTGCGCAGTTTTATTGACACGACTTCGGGCAACTTCATTTTGGATCTAGGCGAACTGCCAGGCGCCGACGTCACGATTTCTACCGATTACGCCACGGCGCGCAAAATCTTTCTCGAGCAAGACGCGGCGGCGGCGATGCAGGCCTTCATGTCTGGCCAGATCAAGGTGCAGGGCGACATCGTGATGTTGATGTCACTGCAATCCGTGGTGCCTCAGACAGAACTGGCCGCGCAAGTGGCTGCCGAAATTTTGGCGATCACCGCCTAGTTTTTATACGGTCGCAGAACCGTCAACAAGCGCAGCAGCCGCCCCGGGTTTGGCGCGCACCATCGCCGCCGCCACCATCGCCAGCACGCCGGCGACGACACCGACCATCAGCCCGTAGCTGTAACTCTGTACCAAACCAGAACTGATCGTGCTCTCGTGCACGCTGATCATTAACGCCCCTCCCAACACCGCTCCCATCTGCGACATCAGTTGCTGCATCGCGCTGGCGACACCCAGATCGTGTTGCTTGACAGTGTTCGACAGCAGCGCAGTGAGCGCCGGCGAGGCCACGCCGAGGCCGACGCCAGACAAACCGAGGCCCAGCACCACCATCCAGTCACCGCTTGCGGTGCCGATCTGCGACAGAACCACCATCGACAGCGTCACGCAAGCTCCGCCAATTAATCCCGGTACGCGCAGACCAACTCGCCCAGAAACCGACGCGGCAAGTGGTGCCACCAGCGAGAAAGTTAACGGCCGCGCGATGATCAGCCAACCGACGTGACTTGGCGTGTAACCCAGACCGTTTTCGAGCAACTGCGGCACCAGCAAGAAGCCGCCCATGTAGGCGATGTTCATCAGCGCCTGCGTCAAGATCGGGAAGGCGACGTTGCGGGTGCGCAACCACTTGAGCGGCAGCAGCGGGTCGCTCACTCGCGACTCGATGCGCGCGAACGCGGCCAGAGCCAGAGCCGACCCGAGAAATGTAGAAAGTGTCAGCGCCGACGTCCAGCCCCAAGTGTTGGCGCGGTTGATTGCCAGCAGCAACAACACGGCCCCGACGCCCAACGACACCGAACCGGCGACATCGAAGCGCACATTCTTGCGGCGATCGGTGTCGGGCAAAAGCCACCAAGACAACAGCACGCCGATCAGGCACAGCGGCGCTTGCACCATGAAAATAATTCGCCAGCCGAAAATCTCTACAAGTGGCGTGCCGAGCACAACGCCGATAACGGGCGCGCCGGCGGTCGTAAAACTCCAGAATCCGAGCGGGCGCACGCGCTCGCCGGGGCCGTACAGGCGGTTGATGTAGGCCATCGCCGACGGGCCAGTGGCCGAGCCGAGCGCCGCCGAAAGCGTGCGAAACACGATCAGCGAGATCGGGCCCCACGCGAATGCCGAGAATAGCGAGAACACTCCGGCAAAAAACAGTCCCCCGACAAAGATTCGCTTGTGACCCCACAGGTCGCCCGCCTTGCCGAACACCGGCCCGACAACACCGAACGCGAGCATCGGGCCGGTGATGGCCCACGTGATCGTGCCCGTCGAGCTGTGCAGATCGTCGGCGATCCG
>JBKJMC010000221.1:0-6839 GCA_046596615.1 Ilumatobacteraceae bacterium
AGGCTGCCGCTGATCAGCGTCAGCGCCATAAACATGACCCCTACTTCGGCCGAAGCGCCGGCGACGCGATCGAAGCCGAGCGCGGGTTTCTTCTTAATCAATACGATCAGTGATGCCGCTCCAGTGACAACAAATGCGAGATAGGCAATCCACGCCGTGGGAACGTGCACGTACATGATCCGCACGGCGTCACCCTGGTTTTTATCTGCTGGCGTCAAAAACAGGCCCGCCACCACGACCCAAGTCATCACGCCAATTGCAAGTAGCCCGACACCGCGCGACGACTTCGTGCCAACGCCCGCGACGGCATCGGGAGTCCTGGTGTAGTCGCTGATGTAGTCAATGCTCACTAGTTTGCTCTCATTTCGTTTTTGCCAGTTAGTTCATTCATCAATTAGTGCGCTGAAGGCGCTCAACCCAACGACACCAAACACAACCGCGAATACCGCCAGCAGGCCGATCCACGGCCAACCGTCACTTGTCGCTACACCATTGATACGAAACGCCGCTTCCGTAGCCTTCGTCGCGCCAATCAAAACTGGCGCCACAACCGGCAACAATAACAACGGCAACAATGTTTCGCGGCCGCTAATTCCCGCGGCCAAACCTCCGTAAAGCGTACCCACAAAGGCTAAACCGACGGTTGCCCAGATCATGCAGGTGACCAACACCACTAGCGATGACGGTCGCAGGTCTACGCGGTACAACACGATCGCCGCAGCGGTCAGCGTGAGCTCTAACAACAGCAGCTCGATCATCAGAGATATTGCCTTACCCAAATAAATGCCGGCAGGACTGACGCCGGCTACGCGCAACGAATCTAGAGCCCCGTCGGCCGTGTCGATTGCGAACGAGCGCTGCACAAGGATGAACAGCGAAAATAGCGTTGCTAGCCAGATCAACCCCCCGGAGACACGCTCAAGCACCGTGTCGTTGTCGAGCGCGAACGCAAACATAACCATTACGAGACCTGCGAAGGGCACAATTTGATTCGTGACAACGCGGCTGCGCATCTCGATTCGCAAGTCTTTGGCGGCGACCGCGCGCGCAACTTTCCATGTCGAAGTACTAGTCATGATGCGCCAGCCTGGCCGCCCGCAACTTGTCCGCCCACCACGGCGGCAATCCGCGTCGCCAATTTGCGCGAGCGCTCGAGTTCGTGCGAGGCGATAATCACCGTCGCGCCGGACGCGACCGCCTGGCGCAAAGTCTCATCGAGTTCGTCGCGGCCCTGGGCGTCCAACCCCGCGTGTGGCTCATCTAACAACCACAACTCGGCGCGGCGCACGACGAGGTTGGCTAACGCGCAGCGTCGTTTCTGCCCAGCAGATAAATGTGCCGCGCGAATTTCAGCAAGTCGGCCACTAAGTCCCATGCGTTCGAGAACTGCGTCGACCTCTAAGTTGCTGGCGCCGACGAGTTGCGCCCAGAACGAAACATTCTCGCGAACCGTTAGATCACCGAATAATCCATTGTTGTGGCCAAGCAAGCCAACTCGATGGCGAACGGCGTGGCGATCCTCGCAAAGGTCGTTGCCGAGCACCATCGCCGTGCCACGCACGATTGGCACCAACCCTGCGCACGCCCGCAACAAAGTTGTCTTGCCCGCCCCGTTTGGTCCCTGCAGCAACACGATCTCGCCTTTGCTTACGGTCAAAGATACGCCGGCAAGCGCCGGAAAGTCGCCGTAAACAACTACGGCATCGACCAGCTCAACGATCTTTCTCGAAGTCATGAGCCCTGAAAATTTGGTGGGCGCTTTTCAAGAAACGCCAGACGACCCTCGGCTGCATCGTTGCTCGCCCACGCCAATCTTCGCGCCGAATCAACCAATTCGTTCACTTGGGTTTGGCCGCAGGAAGCCTCCAGAGCGAGCTTGTGCCCGGCAATTGTCAGCGGCGCCAGTAGAGAAATCTCGTGCGCCCATTGCAGCGCAGCCCAAAGGTCGCCGACGTGGTGTATCGAACCTACCTGCGCGAGTTGTTCACCCGTGTACGACTTGGCAGTCAAGAGCATCGCCCTCGCCACGGGCCAAGAAAATTCACGAACGAGCCTTTCGATTGTCCAGTGATTTACTGCTAGCCCAAGTTTTGCGGCTGGCACTCCGATCACGCTCTCGGCGGTAGCCACTCGAATGTCGCAGGCGGCGGCGATCTGCGCGCCGGCCCCGAGTGCGGGACCGTCGATGGCGGCGATTGTCGTGATTGGCAACTGGGTGAATCCGACGAGAACTTCTTGCAGCGCTGCGGAAAATTCGTCTTCGCGCACGCCAGATAAATCTGCTCCCGAGCAAAACGCTGGGCTGGCGCCTGTAATTACCATTGCTCGCCCGCCCTCTTCGATAACGCTCAATTGCTCGGCGCGGATAAGTTGCAGCGTCTCGAGGTCTACGGCGTTGCGACGCTCTGGCCGCTCAATGGTCAGGATCTTTACGGCGTGGCGCCACTCAACATTCAACTTCGCACCTGTCTCGCCGCCAATGTCGCTCATGCCCGAATTCCATCTACCATAGAGACGACTTTATGACTTCCGCCGCTAAAGACCACGATCCGTCCGCGAACGAATTCTCGCAAGGCGACCCAGTAAGAAACCGCCGCGAGACAATTTCGAAATGGACAAACTTTGCAAAGCGCATTGGATACCTGTGTTTCTTAGTTTCGATCGCGGCGGTTGCGGTCGGGCTGTCGTGGCGCTTCACGCCGCTCGTCGGGCAAATCGGCACGTTGTCACTGATGATCGGCTCGGTCTTGCTTGCCCCAGCGATCGTGCTGGGCTACGCCGTTAAGGCGGCAGACCGAGAAGACCGCAAGAACGGCGTCTAGTACGGCGATTTATAAGATGTTACGCAATTCTGTAGCAATGCTCGCCTCGCGGTGAGTACCGTCATTGCTTCATGTCATTGCGACTGCCAGCATCTGAGCGCAAGGAGCAAATCCTTGACGTCGCGCTCGCCGTATTCGCGACCAGGGGCTACCACGAATCGTCAATGAACGATATCGCCGAGTTGGCGGGCGTGACAAAGCCAGTGGTGTACCAGCACTTCGCCTCGAAGCGCGCGTTGTACCTTGCGCTAATCGACGAGGTCGGCGCGCGGATGATCAACGCCATCACCAAGGCAACCGGCGAGGCGACAGACGGTCGCACCCAGGCCGAGCAGGGCACTATTGCGTTTTTTAGGTGGGTGGCCGAAGATCAGAACGCGTTTCGCTTTTTGTTCGACAGTGGCACGCGTAACGATGAAGAGTTTGCGGCAGCCGTGTTGCGCGTTGTCGACAGCACGGCAGAGGCGATCGCCCCGCTGATCGCGGTCGATCTAGATGCGCAGCACCTGCGTACACTCGCCCACGGTGTAGTCGGCGCATCTGAAGGTGTCGCCCGCCACGTTTTAAAAAGTGGCGCTTCGTTCGACCCAACGGTTCTCGGCAAGCAGGTAGCCGACTTGTTATGGGCGGGCCTGCGCGGCGTCGGTCAGCCGAATAGCCACGAAGACGAATAGATACGAAGAGTAGGCTTCGCTCATGACGCTCACGGCCGAACATCATCCAGCGTTCGAAGAATACTGCGAATGCATTTACGAGTTGCGCGAAGACAATTTTGATGTGATTCAAGCTCGCATCGCAGAACGCCTCGATGTTTCGCGCCCATCGGTGTCCGAGATGATTCACCGTATGGAGTCGGAAAACTTGGTGTCGTTGGCTGCCAACAAGATCAGCCTGACCGACAAGGGTGAGGCCCTAGCCGCCAGGGTTGTGCGCCGCCACCGCATCGCTGAGAGATTTCTCTCCGACACTCTGGGTCTCTCTTGGTCGCTGGCCCACCATGAGGCCTGCAAATGGGAGCACGTGCTCTCGCCAGAAGTCGAAGACGCAATGTTTAAGCTGATGCACATGCCGACGACTTGCCCGCACGGCAACCCAATCCCCGGCTCTGCATACGTCAAGCCCGACTACGAAGCATTGGCAAACATCGTCGTCGGGTCTTCGTTTGAGGTTTCGAGAATCATTGAAGAGATCGAGGACAAGAGCGGTGCGCTCGATTTTCTGCAGAAGTCAAACTTTCTGCCGGGCGTCACCGGCACCGTTCTCGAGTTGCATCCAGATGGGTCACGCACTGTTTCTATCGAGGGCACCAACGTAACCGTCGACGCCTTCATTAGCGAACGAATTTTTGTCATAGCCTGAAAGCAAAGCAATCCCCGAGATAAACCGAAGTTTTGGAGTTGTATTTATTATGCGCTTCTATCGAGCCAGGCTGACGCTGTGTGCCCTAAGCGTCACCGGAACATTGTCATTGAGTTCGTGCGCCACGAAAGTCATTGACTCCGTCGCTACCAGCCTCGACATCGCGCCAACCACGATCCCGAGCGGCTCTGTGCGCCAACTCTTTGACGCGGTAATTGCCGATACAACCAAATTGGGAATTGCCATGAACAAGGCCGACACGGCTGGCGCCAGGCAGCACCTCGCCAACATCGACGCCATCTGGGTCGCGCTGCGCCCGCTCGCCCAAGATCTCGGCGATCAAACTTTCGAGGATTTGCAGCGAATGATCGATCTCCTGCACACCGCGGTCGAGCGCAATCGCCCAGCCGACGGCGACAAGGCTCTCAGATTTTTGTTACTGCTCGACGAGTCAATACCTGACAACTAGGCGATTATCGCAATTAGGCGATCATCGCCGGCGGGAGTTCAAGGCTGTGCACGACGGTGAGGCGCTGTGTCGCGCGCGTTAACGCCACATACAATGCACGCAGTCCGTATTGCTGGGCGGCAACAATCGTCGCCGGCTCGACAACAACAACGCCGTCTAGTTCGAGGCCTTTGATCAGGCTCACTGGCACGACGGTGACGCGGGTGTCGAGCGCCGTGTTGTTGGCTCGTCCGTGCGCAACACCTGCCTTCGTCAACTCGGCAGAAACGACATCGGCCAATTCGTCCGCACAGATGACTGCAATGTTGCCGTTGCCGACGTCCTCGAGAATCTGGCGAGTTTGGGTCACCACTTGCGCAAGCATCAGCTCCGCCGACGATGCCCGCACGATGAGCGGGCCGAATTCGCCTTGGCGCACCGATTGCGGAGGTCGCAACGACGGCGCCGCCGCCAGCATTACGCGATCAGCGAGCTTCATTAGTTGGGCGGGGATGCGGTATCCGACCGAGAGGCCAATTACCTTTGGATCGCGCTTATTTGGCAAGTGCTGCAATATGTCAGACCATTCGCGCGCGGCGAACGCCCCCGTGGCCTGGGCCAAATCGCCAACGACAGTCATCGCCCCATTAAGCGACCTACGCGTGGCCATGCGCAGTTGCATCGGCGTCATGTCTTGCACTTCGTCGATGATGATGTGACCGAATAGGCGCATTTCGTCCGACTCGTGAATCCGACCACTCCTGCGCGGGCGCGGGCCAATTAGCGAGTGCGCTTCGTCGATCAGTGCGACATCGCCATCGGCCCAGCGCGCTTCGGCGGCCGTTTCGCTGCGCTCGCGAAACAACTCTTCGTGTTCGTCGTTTCGTAGCACACCATCTGAGGCGATTCTCAACAGCGCTTTTGATCCGTACAGGTCGTGAAGCAGCTCGGTCGGCGTCAACACCGGCCACATTCGCAGCATTGCCGCGCGGAAGGCTTCGTTATCGCGCAATGATTCGCGCATCTGCTCGATATCTATTTCTTTATCGACGTCGGGGTTACGACTTTGTGTTGCCATCACCTGAATAACTTCGGTCTCTACCCAACGATGCGCGGCGTTGTGACGACGGTAGCGGCGGCGCGCCTCGCGTACGATTCGTGCCGACTCTCTTACCGAGAGTCGCAGGTAGCCGGCGCCAAATGCGAGCGACAAATCTTCGCGCAGCGGTCGCTGACGATCTGTCACCGCCTTGGCGAGCACCTTGACCATGCGGATGTCACCCTTAATGGTTGAGACCTTCGCCGTTTCGTGTCGCCCAAAGCGATGTCCCGGCACCAAATCGGCGAGAACGACTTGTGAAACCCCGGCCTCGCCGAGTGAGGGCAAGACGCGGTCGATATAGCGCAAAAACACGCGGTTCGGGCCGATCACGAGAACCCCCTGATCTTCGAGTGGAAAACGATATGTATATAGAAGGTATGCGGCGCGGTGCAATGCGACAACTGTCTTGCCAGTGCCAGGCCCTCCCTGTACAACCATCACGCCACTCTGCGGGGCGCGAATGATCTGATCTTGCTCGGCCTGAATCGTGGCCACGATGTCGCCGAGTTGACCGGTGCGCCCGCGAGCTAAAGCCGAAAGCAAGGTGCTGTATCCGCGCAACCCAGTGCCCGACTGTTGAACGGAGCCAGAAGTGTTGCCGTCGAGACCCTCGTCGTGACCGACCCCGAGGTGACCATCGCCGAACAATTCATCTTCGATACCGAGCAACTCGTGCCCGTGCACCGAGAAGTGGCGGCGGCGCGCCAATCCCATCTGCTCGCGGCCGGTGGCGCGATAAAACGGCTCGGCAATGGGTGCGCGCCAGTCGACAACCACTGGTTCGCGTTTGAGATCGGCGACGGCGAGGCGGCCGATGTGAAAACTCTCGACACCCTCAGGGGTCTCGGCAAACTTGTCGATGCGACCAAACACCAGTGCCGCGTCGCCGAGATCTAGTTGCGTTAGACGTTTGTGTAGCTGCTCATCAAAGGCGTTGCGTTCAAAGCGGGCCTGATATGTTCCGCCCATGCTGGCCTCGTTCAGGTCACGAATGCGCCAGGCGTCTGTCTTGCTGCGCTCAAGGCACGCGTAAGCGTGATCGATGTAGGCCTGTTCGGCGGCGAGGTCGGGGTGCTGTTGGGTCATTTTGGGGATTATTGATTCTACC
>JBKJMC010000179.1:0-4316 GCA_046596615.1 Ilumatobacteraceae bacterium
AGACAGCGCTCCAGCGCCGGGGGCAGCTTGCGCGTGCCGACAACAACCAAGCCGGCAATCTTGAACGCCAACGCGCCAGCACTTAGGGCGATGACCAGGGACCACGACATGGCCGAACTCGCTGCGGCGATCACGAGCGCCTCAACCCAACGAATACGGCCAAGCCTGAGGCCAAGATCGGCAGGCCGATTGGAGCGCTCGGTATCAAGATCAAGCAGATCAGCGCACCGAGCACGGCCGCCTGTCGACCCTTCGAAGTGCGCAAGTGCGGAGCAAGCATCGTCACGAACGCCGCGGTAAAGGCGACGTCGAGCCCGTACTTTTGCGGATCAATTCCGCTACCGAGAATTGCACCGATCAACGTTCCGATATTCCAAAACGAATAGAGGCCGATGGCCGTTGTCCAGAAGGCGATCTTTTGCAAGCGAGGGTCTGTCTGGGCTGTCGTCATCGCCGTCGTTTCGTCGATCACGAAGTGCGCGGCCAACAGACGCTTGCGCAAGGAGCCCTTGATAATTGGCGCGAGCGCCAGACCGTAGACGCCGTTGCGGGCCGCCAACAACAGTGCACCGCCGAGCGCCCCGCCAACTGTGCCGCCGGCGCCGATCACGCTCATCGCCGAGAGTTGCGACGCGCCCGTAAATGTGAACAGCGATAGCGCGCATGTTTGCGCGATGCTCGCGCCCGCGCTGACCGAGAGCACCCCGAACGAAAGCGCGAACACGCCGACTGCCCCGCTGAGCGTGAGACTTGAGACAACGACAGAGCGCACCGGCGCGCTCAACCTTGAGAGTGGCGTGCGGATCACGCCCCGATGCCTTGAAGCATCTTGTCGGCGGCGCTCCATGGGTCGATGTTTCGAGCGATTACTTCGGCCTCTAGAGCATCCCAGCTTGAACCCGTGCAGATTTCACGGGCGCGATGCTCGAGACGCCGCTCGATAATTGAGCGCATCTCGAGTCGCAGCCTCGCATTGCGTCGCGACACGAGTTCGCCACTTGCCGTGATCGATTGGCGATGCTGCTCGACGGCAGCCCACAGCTCGCCGACGCCTTCGCCCGTTGTGCCGACGGTGGCGACGATTGGCGGGGTCCAAGCGTCGTGGGCGAAATCGGAAAGTTCGAGCATTTGTTCTAGGTCGCGCTTCGTCTCGGCGACGCCCTTACGATCGGCCTTGTTGATAACGAACACGTCGGCGATTTCCATTAGCCCGGCCTTGTTGGCCTGCACAGAGTCGCCCCAGCCAGGGTTTACGACAACTACGGTCGTGTCTGCCTTGCCCGCAATCTCGACCTCGACCTGCCCGACGCCAACAGTTTCGACGAGGATCCACGGGCACTGCACGGCATCCAATAAACGCATCGCTTCGCTCGTGGCCAGCGAGAGGCCGCCGAGGTGGCCGCGGGTCGCCATGCTACGAATGAATACGCCGTCGTCTGTGGCGTGATCTTGCATGCGCACGCGGTCGCCCAAAATTGCGCCGCCCGTGAACGGAGATGATGGATCGATGGCCAAGACCGCGACCTTTAACTGTCTCTTGCGCAAATGCGCGATGATGGCGCTGGTGAGCGTGCTCTTGCCGGCACCAGGCGCACCGGTAATGCCAACGGTGTAGGCGTTGCCGATCAGCGGATACGACAACCGTCCGATCTCGCGTGCATCGTCGCCACCGCGCTCGATCAGCGAGAGCAGACGGGCAAGAGAGGCGCGATCGCCTTGCCGTGCCGCGGCGAACAACTGCTTCGGATCACTCGTTCGAGAAGACACCGACTAGACCGCCACGACCTCGGTTACGCCGTCAACACGGTCGCGCATAATCCGCTCGATACCGGCCTTGAGAGTCTGGTCCGACGCCGGGCAGGTGCCGCACGCGCCGATGAGAGTCACCTTGACGATGCCCGTGACTTCGTCGACTTCTTGCAACACGATGTCGCCGCCGTCGGCTTGCAATGCCGGCCTGATGACCTCGATGGTCTCTTCTACCTGGCTGAGCATCGACACGAATCACTCCAATACGAATGGCGGAAACACACTTACCCCTCTACGATACGGGAGTGCTCGCTCATCAAGGTGGTTGGGATGAAATTCTGCTCGTAGCAGCGCCGATTGCGGCGATCGTTGTGGTTTTGTGGCGGGCGACACTACGCGTTGACAGGCAAAATGCCGATCGGCAAGATTTGCAGCGGCAGTCAGGCGCGAGCGACGTTGGCGCCGATGCCGGCAAGCCTTCCAACTAAGTCGTCGTAGCCGCGATCGATGTGGTGAATATCGCTGATCTCGGTTACGCCGTCGGCGACTAGTCCCGCGATCACAAGCGCCGCGCCCGCGCGAATATCTGGTGCGCTTACTGGAGCGCCGACCAAGCGGGCGACTCCACGAATTGCGGCATGGTGACCATCGATACGGATGTCGGCGCCGAGCTTCGACAGCTCCTCGATGTAGCGAAACCGACCGGGGTAAAGATTCTCGGTGGCGATACCCGTGCCGTCGGCAACCGCCAACATCGCCACAAGCAACGGCTTGTAGTCGGTGGCGATGCCGGGGTACGGCAACGTTGCGAAGTTGATTGAGCGCAGGCGCGACGAGGCGCCGACACGTAAACCGTCAGGCTGCGGAGTAATGCTCACGCCCATCTCGGCGTACCGATTGAGCAGCATCTCCATATGCTCGGCGCGCGCGCCGCGCACAAGTACATCGCCTCCGCACACCGCGACGGCGGAAATGTATGTGGCAGCCTGGACGCGGTCGTTAACCACTTCGTGTTCAACCGCGTGCAAAGATTCGGCTTCGACGCCAGTGACCACGAGCGTCGCAGTACCGATGCCCGCGATCTTGGCCCCCATTTTATTGAGCATGTTGCACAGGTCGCCGATCTCTGGCTCACGCGCCGCGTTGTCGAGCGTCGTTACGCCGTCTGCGAGCACAGCAGCCGCGACAATGTTCTCGGTCGCCCCAACACTCGGAAAACTCAGGGTGATATCGGCGCCGCGCAACCGAGGGGCGGTGGCGCTGACGCCTTCGCGGGTGATCAAAATCTTTGCGCCCATCGCTTCGAGGCCTAGAACGTGCAGGTCGATCGGCCGGGAACCGAAGTCGTCACCGCCTGGCATTGCGATTTCGGCTCGGCCGTAACGCGCCAGGAGCGGCCCAAGAACATTGATCGATGAACGGATTCGATCCACCTGCTCGAACGGCGCGAATGGTGTGATATTGCCACCATTTTTCAGCCTGATGCTGTGACTATCGATTCGCGTCGTCGAAACGCCGAGGGCTCCGAGTAGTTCACCCATTGTGTAGACATCGTTGATGTCGGGCACGTTGGTGAGGGTGTACTCACCCTCGGCCAACAGCGTGATCGCCATCAATTTGAGCACCGAATTCTTGGCCCCAGGAACTTGCACAACTCCGTGCAGGGGGCCAGACGGTCGAACAACGATTCGCATGCCATATCAGTATGCTCCCGCCGTGGCCTTAGACACCGCTCGCCCCTCGCAATTGGCGCGATTGCGCGGGTTTTTGAGCCCTACGATGCTCACGAGCAGACAGAAAAAAGTGCTGCTATTGCTAGCACTCGCTTCCCTACCTGCGGCGTTCACTAATACCGTATTCACACAGACCGTTGCCTACGCCAGCGACGAATTCGGTGTATCGGCGCAAGGCCAGGGTTTCGCGGCGGCCATTGTGCGGTGGGGAGTAATCATCTCGTTGCCGTGTGCGGCACTTGCAGACCGCATTGGCCGCCGTCGGATGATTATCTTTACCATCTGGATCGCACCCTTAATCACGTCGCTCGGGGCGTTATCACCAAACTTTGCATTCCTCGTTGCGACGCAGACGATCGGCAGGCCGCTCGGGCTGGCGTTGAGTATTTTCATCGTCGTATTCGCGACCGAAGAAATGTCGCAAGACAATCGCGCCATGGCTCTTAGCGTGTTGGCGATCGCGGCCGGGTTTGGAGCCGGCACCGCCGTGAGCGCGATACCACTCGCCGGCATTTCGATATCTTCGTGGCGCTACATCTACCTAATTGGGTTTGCATGGTTGATCGTCGCCGCGACTATTACGAGGTTTCTGCCCGAGACCCAGCGCTTCGAATCTTTGCACGAGCGGACGATCGATCCGACGCTTCATGATGATGCAGCCGTGCATGCCCACATCGTGCCAAGACGACTGGCGCTACAGATGACGACGGCCATATTCATAAATGTTTTCATCGCGGCCGCGTCGGTGTTTCAAATTCGATACCTAAAAGATGTGCGCGGATATTCAGCCGGTGATGTCACTCTTTTTTCACTCGTGACAGCTACACCTGCGTC
>JBKJMC010000231.1:0-5143 GCA_046596615.1 Ilumatobacteraceae bacterium
GCCACCGAGCCAGAATCTAAGTGGTCGCGGCCGATCACGATCGGCGCCTTGAGTGCACCGCTGGCAACCATGTCATTGAAGCGCAGGCCGAGACGATCGCGCTCGCCGTAGCCGAGCCAGCAGATTCGCGCAGGCAAGCCTTGAAACGCGACCCGCTCGCGGGCCAGGCGCATCCACTTAGCGAGACCTTCGTCGTCGGGAAACTCTTCGAGCACCGCGCGGTCGGTGGCGGCTATGTCGCTGGGGTCTCCCGAAAGCGCGACCCACCGAAACGGTCCCTTGCCCTCGCAGAAAAGCGGGCGAATGTACGCCGGAGTGAACCCCGGGTAATCGAAGGCGCGGTCGTACCCGCCGAGTTGGGCCTCGCGGCGCAGCGAGTTGCCGTAGTCGAAGACCTCGCTGCCCGCGTCGAGAAACCCGACCATCGCCGCGCAGTGCGCGGCCATCGCCACGCGCGAGCGACGAATGAATTCTTCCGGGTTTTTGGCGAGCAATTCTTTGGCAGCGTCTTGGCTCAAGTCGTTGGGCATGTAGCTCAGCGGATCGTGGGCGCTGGTCTGGTCGGTGACGATGTCGGCCCCGAAGCCCATTTCCAGCAACCTCGGAAACAAGTCTGCGGCGTTACCCACCAGTCCGACCGACAACGCCCTTCGCTCGCGCTTGGCGTTCTCGCAACGACTCACGGCGTCTTGCAGCGAGTCGGCGACCTCGTCTAGGTAGCGAGTCTCGACCCTGCGGTTAACCCGCCAGGCGTCGACATCGATGCACAGCGCGACGCCATCGTTCATCGTCACCGCCAGCGGTTGCGCGCCACCCATGCCGCCGAGGCCCGCCGTCAGCGTGATCGTGCCGGCGAGAGTGCCATTAAATTTGCGGCGGGCGATCTCGGCGAAGCACTCGTAGGTGCCCTGCAGGATGCCCTGCGTGCCGATGTAGATCCACGATCCCGCCGTCATCTGGCCGTACATAGTCAGCCCAGCGTTTTCGAGCCGGCGAAACTCGTCCCAGTTGGCCCACTCGCCCACCAGATTCGAGTTTGCCAAAAGCACCCGCGGCGCCCATTCGTGCGTGCGAAACACGCCGACTGGTTTACCCGACTGAACCAACATCGTCTCGTCTGGCTTGAGAGTCTGCATCGTGCGCAGCATCGCGTCGAAAGCGCCCCAACTGCGCGCGGCGCGGCCGGTTCCGCCGTACACAACTAGGTCGTCCGGTCGCTCGGCGACCGCTGGGTCGAGATTGTTTTGCAACATCCGAAACGGCGCCTCGATCTGCCAGTTGGCGCAGTGCAACTTCGTTCCGATCGGCGCCCGCACAGGGCGCGGGCCGGACTCAGCCACGGCGAGGCAACACGGTTTCGGCCAGCGCAATCAAATCGCGGACAACTTCGTAATCGTCGCCGTCGCGATCCACGAACCCGACAATACCGATCGCGGCCATGTCGTCGGCCAATCGCGGATCACCGACGACCGTTTGCATCGCCGCGCGCAGGGCTGCAATTTGGGATTTACGGGCCTTGCTCACGATCAGCGGCGTCGCCGGCACGAGCGGGCCGCTGCCGATTACGCGCAGGCCGCGAACGAGAGCGGGTCGCACGCGTGACAGAATCTGGTAGGTCGCCGGGTCAATCGCCGCCACGTCGGCGACTCCGTCCTGCAACATCTGCAAACTTCCGGCATGGGCACCGCCCACAAGATATGGCCGCACAAAGTTCGCGTCGCTCGTTACTTCGCTGAGCGCGACACCAAGGCTGCACCATCCGCTGAGGCTCTCCGGGTTGTTGATTACGGGTTGCGCCCCGCCGAGTTCGCCGACCTGTGATGCCGGGAAGTCGCCGCGCACGACGATCACGCTGCGATAGTTACCGTGAAAGTCGCTAACGTCGCGCCACAAAAATGTGCCGAGCACATCGACGCTGTGTTGCAATACCTCTATATATGGCTGGCCGCACGAATGGCTGATGTACATTTCTTCGCCGCACCACAGCGCCAACAGCGCAGCGTGGCTCGAAACGTCCGACTCTCCGACCTGCGCGTGGTCGCCAAGTTTGCGCACCTCGGTCACGATTGCGTCGAGTACCGCCTGGGTCGCGGCTTGCAACTCGGCAAAGTCGTACATAGGAAGCGAAACCGAGTACGGCATTTCGATACAGCCCTTATCTACCGAAGTAATTTATTCGGCGACGACGAATTTAGGCTTGGCGAAAATCGATCGCACGCGGTCGGCGAAATGCTCGAGCGGCAGCGTGTCGTAATTTGGGTCGAAGGCCTTCTGATCCCATTCGTCGGCAAACTTGGCCGCCAAGTCGTAGGCGGGGTGTCCCTCGTGCTTCGTGCGCGCATTGGGGTTCATGCCGAAGTGCCCGTAGTAGTGCTTGCCCTGAAAATCCTGGTGGGCTTCAATCATGAAGTGCACCTCGGGCCGTACATAGGGTTTTAAGATCGCCGCCGCGATCGCCGGGTGATTCGGCACGCTGATGGCCTTACCGATGTCGTGGCACAGAGACGCGACAATTACTTCGTCGTCGGCGCCGGCACGCTCGGCCATCGTCGCCGTCTGTAGCGCATGGGTGAGTTGGTCGGTCGCGAAGCCGTCGACGATCGTGCTCATGCCGCTCAGCATCTCGAGAATGCCCTCGGCTACACGGGTTTGATTCTTGGCGGTTTCGGCGCCGATCGCCAGCCATTCGTCTTTGGTCGAGACGTCCATGCTCGTAAAGGTTGCGTTGGCCATAATGTCTCCTCGAACTGCATTGGTTTGCTGAGGCGATTGTAGTAGCCCCCATCAACTAGAAATAGTCCATGCCACTGCACACTCAAGCCGCCCTGCTGATCGAACTTTACAATTCGCTAGGCCAAGACCCGATCCACACCCAGACACCCGAAGCGGCGCGCGCCATGTATTTGGCGGGCAAACAGCCGAGCGACGAGACCGTGCACGAGATTCGCGATGTTGACGCTGGCGGCGTGCCGTCGCGCCTCTACCGCCCTAGCGACAATCTAGACCTCGGCCTCTTCGTTTACTTTCACGGCGGCGGATGGGTTATCGGCGACATTGAGACCCACGACGACGTATGTCGCGCGATCGCCAACTTTTCGGGACACGCGGTGCTCTCTGTCGACTACAGGCTCGCCCCAGAGTTTCCGTTTCCGGCGCCGCTCGACGACTGCCTGACCGCGACAAGATGGGCGTTTGATCATGCCACAGAATTGGGCTGCGACAAAACACGAATTGCGGTTGGCGGCGACTCGGCTGGCGGCAATTTGGCGGCCGCCGTGGCGCTCGAAACCGATGTGCCGCTGCTTTGCCAGATTCTCATCTACCCCGCCACCGACGCCACGATGCAACACGGCTCGATAAGCGAAAACGCCGAAGGCCTAATTCTCACCCGCGACGCGATGGTGTGGTTTTATGCGCACTACCTCGATGGCGGCACAGACCCGAAGAACCCGCGAGTCTCGCCGCAATTTGCGAGCGACTCGGCTCTCGCCAAGATGCCGCCGACACTTGTGATTACTGCTGAGTATGACCCGCTGCGCGACGAGGGCGAGGCGTTCGCGATTCGACTCTCGGGACTCGGGGTGGCGACTTCGCTAGTTCGCTTTTACGGACAAGTGCACGGGTTCATCTCGCAACCCAAAATTCTTGACGACACTCACAGCGCCCGCGCCCTAGTCGGCACGACGCTAAAACGCGCGCTAGCAAAAAAATAAACCCGCGCGCTTGAGAGAATCTAAATCTCGGCGCGCTGACCGGCGAGACGTTTGCCAACCTTGGCAGTGCGCGCCATGCGCTTAAAAATAGAGTCGCGGGATACTTCGGCCTCGGCGCTCAGCCCAGTGACTTCTTCGAGCTTCCAGTGGCGCATGATCACCGGCTCGAGAATTTGATCGTGGTGGATCAACAAATCGTAAATGCCGGCGCGCGCGATCTCGCGCGACAACCGATCGAAGTCTGGGATGCCGAGACCCGGCATCGAAAATGTGCGCACGGCCCGCTCGATGCCGATCACCGTCGCCGATGGGTCGAGTTCTAGAGCCGCGCTGGTGAGGTCGCGATAGAACAAGTAGTGCAGGTTCTCGTCGTTGGCCACGCGCGACATGATGTCGGTGCCCATCTTGTCCTTCATTAACTTGCCCGTGTTGCGGTGCGAGATGCGCGTTGCCAGCTCCTGCATGCTCACGTACGCCAGCGCCTCGACGGCGTCGTGCGGTGTTGGCACCTGCCCGCCGCGCACCTGAATCATGCGCGCCCGTTCGAGAGCCACTGGGTCGACCGCGCGGGTGACCGTAAAGTAGTCGCGCATCACGATCGAGTGTCGTCCCTCTTCGGCCGTCCAGTTGCGGGCCCACGCGCCGAACGCCGACTCGCTTCCAAACAGCGAGTCGATGTCGCGAAAGTAATACGGCAGGTTGTCCTCAGTCAGCAGGTTGACGAACAGCGCCGCGCGAACTGCCTCGTCGATCTCTGTGCCGGCCTCGCCGAAATTAGCGTCTTCTGGCGACCATTGGTGCTCTGGGTCAAAGTCTGTGCCGCGGCCGTACGGCACCATCTCGTGGGGAAACCACTCTTTGGCGACTCCCTGGTGGCGCTCGTACAACTTGGCGGCGACGGGTTCCAGTTCTGCGAGCAGCGCGGACTGATCCATACGACAACCCTACTAGTGGCCGTCAGCAGTTAGCCGTTGCACCAATCGCGCCAGCGGCTCGCGAAAATCGGGTAACAGCGGCATGCCCGCAGCGATCATCGCGGCGTTGGCGAGAACCGAGTTGGCAGGTCGCTTAGCAGGACGCGGCGGACTTAGGTCACTCGTCTTAATCGGATAAACCTTCGCCGCGTCGAGCCCGGCGGCGAGCAGCACCTCACGCGCGAACTCGTACCAACTGACGACCCCCTGGTTCGTAACGTGCCAGACTCCGATGTGCCCGGGCTCGGCGATTTGCACGATTGCCAGCGCGGCGTCGTCAGCAAATGTCGGCTCGCCGATTTGATCGTCAACGAAGCGCAGCTCGTTTTGAGTACGACCGAGTTTGAGAATTGTCTTGACCATGTTGGCGCCGTGATAGCCACACACCCACGAAATGCGAACTATTGTGTCTCCGGCACTGAGCGCGCGCTCGCCCGCCAGCTTCGACTCGCCGTA
>JBKJMC010000288.1:0-3060 GCA_046596615.1 Ilumatobacteraceae bacterium
GCGTCTAACTAGCGGTACGATCCGCGACATCAATCTGATGACTCGGCGCGGGTCATGCAGCGGTTCTCTGACGGTGGCTCGCGGAGGTACGCAAGTTGCCGATTTCGCTATTGGAGCCTATGGCGGCGATATCGATAGATTCCTGGCGCGTCTCATCGTCGCCGTCGGTCCGACCCAGTGTGTATCGGGCACCGAGAATTTAGTCTTGGCGTTCGGCGACGCAATTTTGCTGGGGGCGAACGAGGGTCTGAGCGCTTTCGCCGGCACCGCCGTGGTGGCGACGATTATTGATGAACAGGGACCGAGGCAGTTCTCGATTCGAGCACAGAAACCGAGATCAGCGCTCCAATCACGAAGCCAGCGCCAATCACGCGATTAAGCGTTAGTTGCTCGTGCAGGAAAATTATTCCAATGCTGATGGCGAAAATCGGTTCGATCGTTGTGATGATCGAAAGTAAGCTCGGGCCGACGCGCTTTAGTCCTGCAAACGAACACATGAACGGGGCCACGGTGCCGAACAGTGTAAGCGCCAAGATGATCCACCAACTTTTGGCGCTGTGCGGAAAAACTGGTGACAGCGACCACGGCCGAATTAGGCACACCACCCAATAGCCGAGCGCGGTGCCAACGTTGATGATTGCAACTCCTGTGAGAACGCCAACCTGCTTCAGGACATGTGCGACCGAAAGCAGGTAGCCAGCGAAAAGCACCGCCGAAACCAACACCAGAGTTATGGCGCTTGGCGGAGCGCCCTTGATTTGCCCCACCGTGATGTAGATGCCGGTCAGGGTGAAACACAGCGACAAAATGATGCCGGGGCTCGGGCGCTTCTTGTACAACACCCACGACGCCAAAACAACAAAAAGTGGATTGCAATACCAAATCACGATCGCGAGGCCGGTGTCGATGTCCCTGATGGCGAGGAGATATGTGAACGACACCGCCATTAGGCCAAAAAACCCGAGGGCCAACATTTGCAAGATAATTTTTGCGCTCGGCCAAGGCGCCGAATGACTCAACACCTGTCGCGCGGCAAGGAGCAAGATGCTGGCGATCGTGAAGCGAACTGTCATTATGCCCAGTGCGTTAGGTCCCGTGCCGTATGCCGTCTTGGCAAGTGCCGGCACTGTCGAGAAACCGGCGCTGGACAGCACCACGAACAAAATGCCGATTAGGCGTTGATTCTTAGGCAATTACAGAGCCAAATGCCCAGCCGACCGCCATCGTCAAGCCGATTGCGACCAACCCACCAATCACGACCCGCACAACTGGGCGAACGGGGTGGGCGCCACCGTATCTGGAACTTGCGGCGCCGAGCGCCACGAGCGCGGCGATCACGACGGCAATTGTTGCCGGGATTCGTACCGTCTGCGAGGCGAACGAAATGACCGCTAGCGGAATTGAAGAACCAACCGCGAATGACAGCGCCGAGCCAATGCTTGCCTGCAATGGTCGAGCCATTGTCGAATCGTGGATGCCGAGTTCCTCGGCCAGGTGAATTTTAAGTGCGTCGTGGCGCGAAAGTTCTACTGCAACCTCGCCGGCCAGCGCCTCCGAGAGTCCCTTACCCTTGAAGATTGCTGTCAACTCGATCAGCTCTTGCTCCGGGGTGTGTTCGAGCTCCCATTTCTCTTTGGCGATGTCGGCTTGCTCGGAGTCGCGTTGCGAACTGACCGAAACATATTCGCCAAGGGCCATGCTCAAGGCGCCGGCAACCAAGCCTGCCATTCCGACCGTCAAAAGCGTCGAGTGCGAAGCGTCGGCGGCCGCAACGCCGAGCAACAGGCAGGAAGTAGAGATGATGCCATCGTTGGCACCCAACACCATTGCGCGCAAAAGCCCGACGCGGTTTCCCGAATGTCGCTCTTCGATCATGTTCACGATCAAAGACTAGTGTGATGGATTGTCGGGCTTGTTGTTCTGAGCATTCATTGTTGCAAGCATCTCGCCCATCTGCCTGTGCACGAGGTTAATTGCCTGAAGCGGGCGGATCATGACGCGAAACTCGATGATCTTGCCGGCCTGATTACAGGTGATGATGTCGACGCCGTTGACGTACTTGCCGTCGACCGTTGTTTCGAACTCAAGCACGGCCGTGTCGCCCGACACGGTCTGTTTTGTATAGCGAAAGCTCTTGTCATTACTGGCATCGTCGGGTAGTTGCGAATTGGCGGCTGTCTTGGGTTCGCCGGGCAAAGTTTGGCCGGCCGCCTGCAGATACATCGTCGTGATCGCCTTGCCGCGTTGCGGCGTGTAAACGATGGGCGAGTAGAACACGACGTCGTCGTCAAGCAGCTCGTCGAGCCCGCCCGGCAACTGGCCCTTCAAATGCTTGTGCCATCTTTCGATTACTTCATGTATCACTTTTGCTCCAATCCTTGATTCGTAAAATATTACGCCGCGACCGAATTGAGCAATCGGATCATCGCGTTCACCGACTCGTAGCGCCACAGTGCCACTAGCCGCGCGTCTGGCGAAGCCAACCTTACTGCTCGATTGAGATCGGCGGCAATCTTGAGAAATTGGGACCGTTGTTTTGTGGCCAGCGAGCGATTGCTCAGACCCCTACGCGTGCGCAATACGAATTTCGCCAGTAGCTCGAGCCTGGCGTCGCGGGGGTGATCGACAGTCGAACTGAGCCATACCTTCGTCATGCGCGATCCGCGCGCGGTAGCCCTGTACACGGTTCGCTGCGAACCCTGATCGCCGGCCTCGGTCTTAGATTCGCGAATTAGTCCGCCGTCACGCAGCGAATTAAGCGACCTATAAATAAGGGGTCGGCGAACGTTGATCAGCGACGATAACGACTCGTCGCCCTGCAGCTCCTTGGCAACCCCGAATCCGTGTCGCGGATTTTCGTCAATGATCGATAACACGAGGTTATCGAGCAGCGACGGAGTGTATAGTCTCACTGTGACTATTATATCGCGACGGCAAGATAGAGCGCGCCACAGTCCGGGCTGGGTCGCTGCATTGCTGGCGGCGAGCACATTGCTGGTGCCTTCAATGGCGACGGCGCAGAGAGTTGACCAGCGGCCGCAGCAAAAGGCGGGAGTTCTG
>JBKJMC010000228.1:0-2975 GCA_046596615.1 Ilumatobacteraceae bacterium
CGAGTTTGTTTTTCTTTTCGGTGGCCTGCGCGAGGGACTTCTCGTTCTGGCCGAGCAGTCGCCTCAGGGTGCTAGGACTCTTCGGCGGTCTTGGTTTTTGCGCCTGCGGGGCGTTGACGACTGGTGCCGTGCGCAGTGTTGGCACCGCCTGCTTAGATAGTTGCGCGCTGTGCTGTTTGAGCCAGCCACCGACGCCACCGACAACGATTGTCGAGTTGCCCTCTCCGTCTAGCGCGAGCACGTCAATCACCGTGCGGTCGAGAAAAACGCGATCGTGGCTGACGACCACTACGATGCCGGGCCATTCGTCTAGATACTCCTCAAGTGCCCGCAACGTGTCGAGGTCGAGGTCGTTGGTTGGCTCGTCGAGCAATAGAACGTTGGGCTGTTCTATCAGCGTGAGCAGCAGTTGCAGTCGGCGGCGCTCGCCGCCAGAAAGGGTCGAGATTGGCGCAAACTGGGCGTCGCCGTCGAACCAAAACCTGCGCATCAAGTTGTTGTCTTCGATCGACGGGTTGCCCTTGTCGCCGGCGATCGCGGCGCGCACGGTTTGGGTGGGGATGAGATCCCGGCCGAGTTGGTCGTAATGACCGACCTTGACGGTCGCGCCGACTTCGATCGAGCCGCCAGTCGGAGTGAGTCGCGACGAGATTAAGTCGAGCAGCGTGCTCTTGCCGGCGCCGTTTGGTCCGACGATGCCGAGGCGATCGCCGGGCTCGAGTTTGTAATCGAACGCGTGCAAGATCTGATGCTCGGCGGCCTTGGCCGTCGCGGGCCACGAAAAAGAGACGCCGTGCAATTCGATGCCCTTCGAGCCGAGACGTTGGCTGCCAAGCGATAACCCGAGTTCGCCGACGCGAGCGGGGCCCTCGGCTTTGCGAGCGATCAACTCCTTGGCGGCACTAATCCGTGCTTTGGGTTTCGTAGTTCGCGCGGGCGCGCCGCGACGCAGCCACGCCAGTTCGGTTCGCGCCAGGTTCTTGCGCACCTGTTCGGCGGTAGCCAGGCGTTCTTCGCGTTCGATGCGACCGGCGAGGTAGGCGGCGTAGCCGGAACCAGAATTCTTGCCGGCTGGAATGTGCATGTACGCGGTGCCGCGGTCGATCTCGAGAACCTTGTTGGTGACCCGATCGAGTACGTGGCGATCGTGCGTGACCAAGATTAGGCCGCCGCGATAATTGGCGAGCCACTCTTCTAGATAGGCGATGGCGTCGAGGTCGAGATGATTGGTCGGCTCATCGAGAATTAGCGCTTCCCACTCGCGCACGAGCAACGTCGCCAGCGCGACGCGTTTTTGTTGGCCGCCAGAGAGTTGGTCGGTTCGCGAATCGAGGAGGCCAGACATTCCGAGGCGATCGAGCATCGCTTCGCCGCGCCAATCCTCGCCGACGGCGTCGCGTACCGTGCCGGCAGGAAGCACGGGCTGCTGTGGCAAGATGCCAACCCGAGCACCGCGGCCGCGATTGACGACGCCGGAGTCCGGGATGTAGTCGCCGCTTAAGATGCGCAGCAAGGTACTCTTGCCGCAGCCGTTCAGGCCGACGACGCCGATGCGGTCGCCGTCGCTAATTGTCAGCGAGATGTCTTGAAATAGCGGGCGGTTCGGTCTTGATGCCTTGAGTTTCTGGGCATCGATGACGATCACGAGGGTTCAGGCTACGAGTACTTTGAGCGCTAGAGGTAGGTTAAATGTCATGGCGAATTCGGGGGAAGTTAAAAGTGCAACTTTTCGCTCGTTCGAAAAAGATTACCCCAGTGAGCCGCTCGAACATTACGTGCCGCCGCTAAATTCGTTCTTCGCCTCGCGCGACTTCGCATCGTCGCTGCAGTCATAAGTATTGCCGATGAATCTTGCGGGCAAGCGTGTTTTGATCACCGGCGCTTCGCGCGGCATCGGCGAGGCGATCGCAAAACAGTGCGCCGGAGCGGGCGCCCGAGTGATCGGCGTGTCGCGCAATGCCGAGGTGTTAAATGCGGCGATGGCGGCAATCGGTGGCGCGGCGATAATCTGCGATCTGGGCGATGCGGCTGCGGTGCGCGGTTTGATCGAGCGAATTGAATCCGTACATGGCCCAATCGACGTACTTGTTAACAACGCCGGCATCGACCACACCGATTACTTCGCTAACGCCACCGACTTCGACGTGCAGTCGGTGATTCAGGTCAATCAGATCACGCCGATCGAACTGATCCGTCAGGTCTTGCCAAGCATGAAATCTCGGGGTCTCGGGCACATCGTCAACGTCTCGTCGATTGCTGGCAGCGGCGGGTTCGTCGGCATGACGTTGTACTGCTCATCAAAAGCGGGGCTGTCTAACTTCCACCGCGTGTTGCGCCACGAACTCTCGAAGTCACTTGTGCGTACGACTCTCGTCGAACTGGGGCCGATACCGACAGATATGTTGAGCGGTGTTTATGAGTTCGACGAGGCCGAGCGCTCGTTTCGTAGGTTCAGGCGTATGGGACTGATGCCCGAGGTACCGCGCGAGAGAGTGGCGAAGTTGGTGCGCAAGGCGATCGAAGGCGAGAAGCGTTATGTGCGATTGCCGCGGCGCGCTGTGTTGTACCCGTGGCTGTCTGCAGCGCCGCAAATGATTGCTGATGTGTTACTGCGCGACATCGCATCGTCGTCGCGACGCTAACGACCTTGACGCGCTTCTATTCTTGCGAAAATCGTGATGCCGCCGTGCCCAGTAGGCCGCCGTCGACGACTGCCCTGCTAAACGGCCGTCCGATCGAACGCAAATGATCGCAGGTTTCCACGCCAAGCGCCGCATATGGCGCCATCGAAAGCGCGTCCGTTTGGGTCTCGATACGGTCGCGTACTTGCTTGCCCTGTTCGCTGAATGCCAGCGTCGCACCTTGTTGCAACAGCCCGCGCGACTGCAAACCGCGCACGCCCGCAGACCATTCTTCGTCTGACCACGCCCGGCTGCGTTGCAGAACTTCCGCCGGGATGTCGCCCGATGCCGCGT
>JBKJMC010000230.1:0-16539 GCA_046596615.1 Ilumatobacteraceae bacterium
CTCAAAATGTTGAGCGGCCCCGCTGCTCAAAAAATCTTTGATTTTCGGCGCGGCGGCGATCACCGCCTGATCATCGGCGCGCTTCGAATCGAGTACGCGCAGCGGGTTGCGTCCGAGCGTGGCCAGCGATTCGGCCGAAAGCGCATCACGGTGCGATTCAAGAAAAGTGCGCAGCGCATTCGTGTACTTCTCGCGATCGCCGTCGTCGCCGAGAGAGTTGATCGCCAGAGTTACGTGCCGCAATCCAAGGCGCTCGTAAAATTGCATCGCCAACGAAATCACCTCGGCATCGAGGTACGGGTCGTCTACTCCCAATACTTCGATTCCGACCTGATCAAACTGTCGGTACCGACCCTGCTGCGGCTTTTCATATCTGAAATTAGGACCCGAATACCAAATCTTCCACGGCGTCACTGGCCTATGTTCGACAAACGCGCGACACACGCTTGCAGTTTGCTCGGGGCGCAGCGCCACACGCCTTCCGCCCTTGTCTTCGAAGTCGTACATCTCTTTGGTGACCACCTCGGTGGCCTCGCCAAGCCGCAAAAATACACCAAGGTCTTCGAACATTGGCGGGATTATGTGCTCATAGCCGGCAGGTTCAACGACCTCTGCAAAGGCGGCCTGAAACGCACGCCACCTGGCGGCATCGGGAGCCAGAATATCGCGGGTGCCTGGGCTCGTGCTGAATTGCGTCACGCGAAGAGGTTAGACGCTGGATGCGCGTCTTGTAAGTGTTCGTCGTCCTCGTGATCCGACATCACTCGATAGGCGTCGAAAACCGAGTTAATCCGCTTGATCGTGCGCAGCACTGACTGCACGTGCGACGCGTCTGCAAACTCGAATTCGAAGCGCATCTTGGCAACTCGGTCGGCGCCCGTGCGCGTCGAACAGGCGACGATATTGACGTGCTCATCTGAAAGAGCGTTGGCGACATCGCGCAACAACCGCGTGCGATCGAGAGCCACAACCTCGACCGCCGCTACAAAGGCCGTGCCCTGTTGAGTGCCCGACCATTCGACATCGACAATGCGGGCACCCTGTTGGGCGACTGCCGACGCCGCACTCGGACAATCAGCCCGATGCACGCTGACGACTCGATTCTTGTTCAATACCCCGACGATCTCGTCGCCTGGCACTGGCGTGCACGACTTCGAGAGATGCACCATCGCGTCGAGCATGCCGACGACATGGATTCCGATGTCCTGTCCCGCGCCCGCGCCAGAAGCGTCAAGCCGCAACCCCACTGAGCGCTGGTCGCCCTGGCCAGCATCGTTTATCGCCCGAGCCAATCGTGACGCCAACGCGTCAGACGCAACGTGACCCTCGGCGATCGCCACGAACATCGTGTTTAAGTCCGCAAAGTTGTGCGTGTGAAGTTCGCTGACAAATGCGTCTGACTCGAAAATTCTTTGCACCGCCAATCCCTCCCCGCGCAGGCGCTCGATCAATTCGTCCCGACCGCTCTCGATTAAGTCTTCATGACGCTCACGTGAAAACCACTGCTTGATCTTGCTCTTGGCTTTTGGCGAGGCCACGAAATCGAGCCACTGCTCGGATGGCTCGGCGTCTTGCGCGGTAGATGTGAGTATCTCGCAGGTGTCCCCCGCGTTGAGTACTTGATCCAGTGAAACAAGGCGGCCGTTGACGCGCGCGCCGATGCACGAGTGTCCGATCTCGGTGTGCACCGCATAGGCGAAATCAACCGTGGTCGAGAGCACGGGCAACGCCACCACTTTACCCTTGGGAGTAAATACGAACAGCTCTTCTTGATCGAGGTCGGTCTTGAGACTTTGCAGAAACTGGCTCGGGTCAGAGACTTCGCCCTGCCAGTCGATGATCCGATTGAGCCAGTCAACATCTTGCGTAGGAAGGCCGTCCTTGTACGACCAATGCGAAGCCACACCGGACTCGGCGCGCTCGTGCATGTCGCGCGAGCGAATTTGGACTTCGATCGCCTTACCCTCCGGACCGATCACGGTCGTGTGCAGTGACTGATACAAATTAAACTTCGGCATCGCGATGTAGTCCTTGAAGCGACCGACAACCGGTTTCCAGTGACCGTGGATGCAGCCGAGCGCCGCGTAGCAGTCTTTCGTCGAACCGACGACAATACGTACGGCCATCAAATCGAAAATCTCGTCGAAATCGCGACCCTTTTGCACCATCTTCTCGTACAGGCTCCACAAATGCTTTCCGCGAGCGGTCAGTTCTGAGTCAACATTTACTTCCTTGAGCCACGAACCGACTTGGCCGAGCGCACGAGCCAAATAAACGTCGCGCTCTGGTGCGCGTATCGAAACCAAGTGGTCTAGCTCGGCATAACGCTTCGGATATAGCGCTGCGAACGACAAGTCTTCGAGTTGCTGCTTGAGGTCTTGCATGCCGAGTCGGTGCGCAAGTGGCGCGTAGATGTCGAGGGTCTCTTGGGCGACCTGGCGCTGCTTCTCGAGCGGCGCAGATGCGATGGTGCGCATGTTATGCAATCTGTCTGCAAGTTTGATGATTAACACGCGCATGTCGCGCGCCATCGCCACCAACATCTTGCGCATCGTTGCTGCCTGCTGCGCCTCTTTAGAGTCGAACTGCAACCGCTCCAACTTGGTGAGTCCGTCGACGATCGAGGCCACCTCGGCGCCAAACCTCGCGTCAACATCTGCCAGCGTGATTTCGGTGTCTTCAACAGCATCGTGCAATAAAGCGGCCACAAGCGAAACCTCGTCGAGGCCGAGGTCAGCGACGATGCGCGCGACCGCGATTGGGTGGCTGATGTACAACTCGCCGCTGTTGCGTTGCTGATGCTGGTGGGCCTCGCGCGCCATCGCGTAGGCGGTATTGATCCGCGCCACTGACTCTTTTGGGTGACGAATCTTAAACGCCGCCAATAAGGGCGCGAGGTCCTCGGCGACGGCCGTCTGCTGGCGGCGCCATGGCAAAACTCGAGATGTTGTGCTCATTTTGAGCTACCCATACTCGAAGTCTATTGGCAATCGGCCGGGGTAATCGGCCGGGGTAATCGGCCGGGGTAATCGGAAACAGCGAAGCGAGAGGCGCTAAGACTTGCTGCGCTTTTTGCGCGGGCGCGGCGGATGGGTCAACGCATTGGCCACGGTGACTCGCTCTCGAATGACTTCGCTCTCTGGCAATATCGCCTCGGAACCTGCAGCGCTGACTTTGGATCGAGCCGCGAGAGTGTTGATGCCCGCAAGTCGCGTCATCTCGCCACCGAGAGAGAGCTGACCGACCAATGGACGAAACTTGGCGTCACGCTGCTTGAAAATTGCCAGCAGCGGCGTGGCGATGTAGATGGATGAATATGCGCCGAGCAGCAGACCAATCAAAAGCGCTAGGGCGAAATCTTCGAGAGCCACCACTCCGAGAATCCACGCGCCCAACACCAGCAGAGAAAGTACGGGCAGCACGGCGGCGATACTCGTGTTGATCGAACGCATTAGCACCTGGTTCATCGAGATGTTGGTGATGTCGCCGTAGGAAACGCGTGACGACGAGAAGCGGTTGGTGTTCTCGTGCACCTTGTCAAACACTACGATCGTGTCGTACAGAGAGAAACCCAAGATAGTTAAGAACGCAATTACCGTCGCCGGCGTCACCGAGAAACCAGTTACCGAATATATTCCGACGCTGAGCAACACGTCGTGCGCCATAGCGATGATCGCCGCGAGCGCCATTTTCCATTCAAAGCGCCAGGCGATATACAGCGAAACGACTAGCAGGAACACGCCAAGAGCGCGCAGCGCCTTTTCCGTGATTGTTCGACCCCACGAAGAGCTAACAGCCGCCACGCTCACATCTTGCGTCGTAACCTTGGCCGCTGCCGCCAGCGCTTCCTGTACCTTGACGCGCACCTCGGGTGTCTGATCGCCCACCTGCACCCTAATGCGCACGCCGTCGGCGCCGCTGAGGGTTTGAATCTTGGCATCGGTCGTGGAGATGCCATTTTTATCGAGCACCGCCCGAGCCTGATCTACGGTTAACGATGTAGCAGGAACTTCCCAGGCAACGCCGCCCTCAAAATCGATGCCTAGGTTTAGACCGCGGTTGTAGAGAGATAACAGGGTGATCACTAGAAGCGCTAGCGAGAACCCGAAACCAATTTTTCGGCGGCCCACGAAGTTGAACGTTGTCTCGCCCCGATAGAGGCGACCCATGCCGCCGCTCATGTACCGGCCTCGGGAATAGATGCGGTCGTCACGCCGAGGATCTTGCGACCGCTCATAAATTTGCTACGTGCCAGCAACAACACCGCCGGTCGCGTGAACGAATATGAGACGATTATGTCGCACAGAGTCGAGAGGCCAAGGAAGAAGGCGAAGCCACGCACGGACCCGACCGTCAACTGCCACAACACAAGCGCACCAATAAATGAAACGGTGTCAGCAGCCAAGATCGTGCGCCATGCCGTGGCGAAACTGCGCTGGGCTGAGTTCTTCAATGTCTTACCCTTGTGTAGCTCGTCCTTGATGCGCTCGAAGAACACGACATAGGAGTCGATGGTGACGCCTATTGAGACAATAATGCCGGCCACTCCAGATAGCGATAACGCCAAGCCGTTGGACTTCGACAAAAATGCCACTGTGCTCCACAACAGGCCACCGGAAATCATCAGTCCGCCGACAACAACTATCGTAAGGAGGCGGTAGTAGAAAAAGAAAAACAGAATCACGAGAAGCACTCCGACGAGGCCCGAAAGCAGCGCAGCTCGCAGCGAATCCTTGCCCAACGTCGGCGAAACGCTCTGGACCTGCGAAACGCTGAACTTCACCGGAACCGCGCCGAATTCGAGAATCTTGGCCAGGTCGCGGGCCTCGGCCTCTTTGAAGGAACCGCTGATTTGGACACTGCCCCCCGTGAACACGGCCTCGCGCACAACTGGCGCCGAGATCACCGTGCCGTCGAGCACAATCGCCACCTGCGCGGTTGGACATGTTACGTCACGGTTAAAACACTTTGTCGTTAGCGCGTTCCACAAGTCTGCACCCGCTGCGCCCTTATTCAGGCCGACGACAACAGTCCATTCACCGTTTTGTACTTCAGCCTTAGCGTCGTTCGAAAACACTTTGCCGCTGGCACCCGCTGGCCCCGCGTAATATCCAATTATCCCGCTCTTGTCGAGCAACAGCACTGTGGCAGCCGGATCATTCGGCTCGCCAAATTGTGGTGTGGTAGACGTCGGTGCTGCAACGGTAGTTTCAGGCGCAACAACCGTGGTTTCGGGCGTAATCGTGGTGGCGACAGCGACAGTCGTGGCACTTATATGACGCGAGCCGCCCACTCCGCCGCTCGACGGCGGCAACGTAGTTTCGGCCACGGCTGACGCGACGGTCGTCGGGCTGCTAGGCACACCGGTTGCGCCGGGAACAGTAGTCGCGCCGGGAACAGCCGTTTCGGTCGCACTTGAATCCAGCGGACCTGACCGCAAGACAGGCCGAAGCAAAACTTCGCCCTGGCGGCCGACAATATCGAGCGCGCGTTGGTTGTCTTCTACGCCCGGCAGGTTGATCACGACGGTGTCGCCCTGACGAATGATCTCGGGCTCGGCGACGCCGATCGAGTCAACACGGGCGCGAATAATCTCGACTGCGACATCAAGCGAAGCGGCGTCGTAGACGCCCTCTGGCTGCAGTGTCACCGACGCCCCGCCCTGCAAGTCAAGACCCAGCGACGGCATGTTGTTGGCAACCAAGTTGGCAATGAGCATGCCAGAGACCACAACGATAATCCCGATCAACGAGATTAAGAGGCGACGTACCATTGTGACCTTTAGAAAAATCTAACGACGACTATTTGGCGTCTGTCGGCTTGGCATCTGTCGACGGGGCCACGACGCGGGCGATGGCGCTGCGAGCGACGCGAATCTCAACGGAGTCCTTGGAGCCTTTCGGATGTTCGGCGATGTCGAGCCAGATGTAGTCTTCCTCGACTCCATTTACAAAACCGTAGATGCCCGACACGAGGATTACCTCGTCACCTACCGCGAGGGCACTCTGCAATGTTCGAGTCTGTTTTTGGCGCTTACGCTGCGGTTTAAGCAACAAGAAATACATCGCCACGAAAATCAAGACCAGAGGCAAGATGCTTAAAATGCTGCTGCCGCTTTTGGTCTGTGCGGCGCCTAATACAAGTGAAAGAGTCGTTGACATAGGGACTTACTCTAGCGACTCGGGCAACTAACTTGCAGGCTGGCCTAGGCGTTCGCCATCCCATACGCCGAGCACTTCAAGGCGTAATTCGGCGAATGTTCCGTTGATTATTGACTCGCGCATCTGGCGCATCAGCGCAATGGTCCACGCCAAGTTGTGCAGGGACACCAGCCGAGACGCAGTCGGTTCGCCAACTTGAAATAGGTGACGAAGGTAACCCCGCGAATGACGAGCGCAGACGCTGCATCCACAGGACTCGTCGATTGGTTGATCACTATTGATGAACTCGGCACGCTTCAGATTTACCCGACCTGCGGCCGTTAGCGCGGTGCCGTGGCGCCCAAGACGAGTCTGCATAACGCAATCGAATTGATCAACGCCCAGATTTACGGCCTCGACCAAAGATGCCGGGTCTCCCACGCCCATTAAATAACGCGGTCTATTCGTCGGCAATTCGCGCAATGCCGCATCAAGAGCCGGAATCATCTCGGCGCGCGACTCGCCTACCGACAAGCCGCCAATGCCGTAGCCATCAAAATTTAAACTGGCCGTGCGTCGGGCGCTCTCAGAACGCATCGCCGCGCTGGTGCCGCCCTGCACGATTCCAAACAGCGATTGATCGCTACGAGTGTGGGCCGTGCGGGCGCGGGCGGCCCATTCCGCTGTGCGCTCGACCGCTAGACGCACGACATCGCTGCCGCTAGGAAGCGGTGGGCAAACGTCGAGCACCATTTGAATATCCGCGCCAATTTTCTGCTGTGTGTCGACTGCGATCTCTGGCGTGAAGCGATGCGATGACCCGTCGTAAATCGACTTGAAAGTTACGCCGTCATCATCTACGTGCGGGTCAAGCGAAAAGACTTGAAAACCACCCGAATCGCTCAACGTCAGCCCGTTCCATCCCGCGAACTTACCGAGGCCACCAAAGTCGGCGACCACCTGCGCACCGGGGCGCAGCATTAGGTGATATGTATTTCCTAAGACAATTTGAGCGCCCAGCTCTTCGTAGTCTTGCGCGCTCAGATACTTAATCGCACCGCGCGTGCCGACGGGCATGAAGCATGGCGTGTCGTAGCTGCCGCGGTGCGTGGTCGCAGTTCCCGCACGGGCCAAACCGGCGCGCTTCGTTTCAACAAATTCAACAGCAAACACGCTCTTAAGAGTACCGAGAAGACTTACCGCAACGAGCGGTCAAGCAACATAGCATCACCGAATGACAAGAACCTGTACTTCTCATGCACGGCCTCGGCGTATAGATCGCGCCAACGTCTGCCGATAAATGCTTCGACCATCATCAGCAGTGTGGTTCTGGGCATGTGAAAGTTGGTCATCATCACGTCGACGAGTTTGAAATCGTATCCGGGCGTAATGAATAGGTCACTACGCCCGACAAGGTGTCCTGTTGTCGCGGCAGTCTCTAAGGCGCGGGTCGCCGTAGTACCCACAGCAATCACGCGGTTGGCTTGCCGACACAGTTCTATCGTCGCCTCGGGCACCTCATACGACTCTGTATGAATGATGTGATTGAGCGGGTCTTCGACGCTGACGGGCGCGAACGTGTCAAGCCCCACCACAAGTTCGACATTGGCAATCTCGACGCCCCGTGCGAGAACAGACTCGAGCAATTCGGTGGTGAAATGCAAGCCGGCAGTTGGCGCGGCGGCCGAGCCAGGTTTTTTCGAGTACACCGTCTGGTAACGCTCGGCGTCACGCAGTTTTTCTGTGATGTATGGCGGAAGCGGGATTTCGCCGATGCGTGCTAGCAACGACAGCGCGTCACCGCCGAGCATCGTCACTATAAAGGTGTCGCCAGCCGGCGTGCGCTCGCCGACCTCTAGCAGTGGTCGCTCCAGATTGTCGTCGTCACGTCCGAGCAACAGCTCACCTAGCCGCAACTTGCCGCCGGGCCGCAGCAACGCCTCCCATACAGTGTGCTCGCCGTTTTTCGCCTCGAGCAACAGCACCTCAACCGCGCCGCCGGTCTCGCGCCGCAGATGCAGGCGTGCCGGCAATACACGTGTGTTGTTAACCACCAAGACATCGCCGAGCTCAAAAAAATTGGCGATGTCACGCACGTGGCTGTGCAGTGGCGGATTGCTTCCCTGATCCACTAGCAACCTGGCCGCGTCGCGAGGTTCGATCGGGCTCTGCGCGATCAAATCATCTGGCAACTCGTATTCGATATCGGAAATATGCACGGTCAGAACAACTCGGGCAGGACCTCTGGCGGGTCGATACCGAGGTGGCGCCAAGCGCTCGACATCGCCACGCGACCTCGCGGTGTGCGCGCAATCATGCCTTGCTGAATCAAGAACGGTTCGTACATGTCTTCAAGCGTCTCAGTTTGCTCGCTTACGCTTATCGCCAGCGTCGACAACCCGACCGGCCCTCCTCCGAACTGGGCGCAAATCGCTGTCAAGATCGCTCGGTCAACCTTGTCGAGACCTTTCTCGTCTACGCCAAAGACCGCCAGCGCACTTTGCGCAGTTTTTTGATTGACAGTTCCATCGCCGCGCACCTGCGCAAAATCTCTCACCCGACGCAACAAACGATTGGCTATCCGTGGCGTACCCCTCGAACGGCGCGCGATCTCAGTGGCACCGGCCGCGTCAATTTGAACTTCTAAGATTCCAGCCGTGCGAGACACAATCAACTCGAGTTCGGCCTGGTCGTAATAATCGAGGCGAGCGACTAACCCAAACCTGTCGCGTAGCGGACCAGTAATCATGCCCGTGCGCGTGGTCGCGCCGATCAGAGTAAATTGCGGGAGCGTCAGTCGAATCGACGAGGCGGCAGGTCCTTTGCCAACGACGATGTCGATTTGAAAATCTTCCATCGCCGGGTACAAGATTTCTTCGACATTGCGCGAGAGGCGATGGATCTCGTCTATAAACAAGACGTCATTCTCTTCGAGCTTTGTAAGAATTGCCGCCAGATCACCGGCACGCTCTAGTGCTGGCCCAGATGTTACGTGCAGCGTCGCCGACATTTCGGCAGCGACGATGCCGGCCATCGTGGTCTTGCCTAACCCGGGTGGCCCCGAGAGCAAGATGTGGTCGGCTGCCTGCTGACGCAAGCGAGCTGCCTCTAGAACAATGTCGAGGTGTTCTTTGAGTTCGCGCTGACCGACAAAATCGCCGAGTCTGCGCGGCCGAAGGCCGTATTCTTGTGATCGATCTGCGTCGTCGCTTGCTTCGGGGTCTAGAAATTCTTCACGCACGGCGAACCCCCAGCGCATTCAGCGCCAATCGAAGCATTTGTTCCGCGGTCTTAGTGACGGGCAGGTCGCGCAAGACATCACGAATTTCGTCGGCTCCGTAGCCAAGGCCGGCCAAGGCCTCGCGCACATCACCAACCGCAGAAGACGGCGTTGCGCGATCGTATGCATTATCGAGTATTGGTAAGTTAAGCCTGCCCTTGAGCTCGACGAGCAGTCGCTCGGCGGTCTTGCGACCAACGCCAGACACCAGGGTTAGCGCGCCGATGTCTGCCGTTGAGACGATATCGATTAGCGAATGCGGAGAATACGTGCTCAAGATCGCCATCGCCATCGCCGGCCCGATACCGTGCGTCGCGATCAGCGTTTCGAAGCAAGAGCGCTCATCGCGATCTAGAAATGCGTACAACGTGTGTGCGTCTTCGCGGAGGTGCTCATACACATACATAAACGCGCTCGACGTGGGCTCGAGTTCGGCCAAGGTGCGGGGCGTAACGTGCACCATGTAGCCAATGCCCGAAACTTCGATCAGAGCGGTGCTGTCGCTGCTGCGCTCTAAGACTTTGCCGCGCAGCGAGCCAATCATGCCGAATTCTTTGCCTTAAGTGCGGCTTTGATGCTGCGCTGAAGTGGCGCCATGGCGATGTAACAAAGCGCCAGAGCAGCGGCGTCGGCGGCGTCGGCGGGCTCGGGCATAGTCGCGAGGCCAAGTCGTTTCTGAACCATCCTTTGCACCTCTATCTTTTCGGCACTGCCACTGCCGGCGATGGCCATCTTGACCTCACTTGGCGTGTACTGCACAACATCGCAGCCGCGTTCTGCGGCGATCGCCAGCGCCAACCCACTCGCTTGCGCGACGCCCATTGCAGTGCTCACATTGTTTTGAAAAAACACTTGCTCGACTGCGACGGCGCTAGGTGAGAACTCGTCGAATAATCCACATAACTCGCGATTGATCTCGGCCAAGCGCTGTGGCAATGGCGTCGCCGACTTAGTAGTGATTACGCCGATGCTGACAACCTTTGGAGTCGTGGACCCAACACTGCGCAACACCGCGAATCCGCAGCGGGTCAAACCAGGGTCAATACCAATCACGCACGCTGCCCTCGAGTCAGCCTTCACGAGATTTGCCTGCTTGGCGAGCTTTGCCTGCTTGGCGAGCTTCGACTCCGAGGCGAACATATGTTCAATAGTAGCCACTTGGGGCACTATCTGTGGGGATTAGGCACCATCTGTGGCGGCCTTTACGGCCGCCAACAGTTCCGCCGCTGGGCGATACGTGACGCCGAGCAACCCGCGGTGAGCGTAACGAACAATGCCCGAGCCGTCGACCACAAAGACGCTGCGACGCAGCAGACCGAGGGGACCAACTATGCCGTACTGATGTGAAACAGCCTTGTCGACATCGGCGAGCAGCGGAAAATTAAAGCCATGCTTGCCGGAAAACTTGTCGTGACTCTCAACCCCCTGCGCCGAAATACCCAGCACCTGGGCGCCAACACCTGTGAAGTCATCGATTTGATCGTTGTACGAACATAGCTGTTTTGTGCAAACCGCCGTATTGTCACCAGGGTAAAACGCCAACACTACGGGCCTGCCGCGATAGTCAGTCAATGAATAACTCCTACCGCCGGTGCCCAGCAAGGTGAATTCAGGCGCCTTGTCGCCCACGCCGATCGTCTTATCGCTCATTGCGCAGCCTCGGCGAGAATGTCTGCGGGGATGTCAAAGTTGGCGTACACGTCTTGCACATCGTCGTTCTCTTCGAGTTCGTCCAGGATGTGCAGCACCGCTTTGGCGTCCTTGAGATTGGTCACCGGAACAGTTAATGACGAGACCATCGTCGAGACGGCCGATGCAACGGCCATACCCGCCGCGTCGAGAGTCGCCTTGAGGTCGTACACGCTGTGAGAATCGCAGACGACCCGCCACGAGTCTTGGTCATCGGTGATGTCTTCTGCGCCATTCTCGAGAGCCAACGACATCAGCGCATCTTCGCTGACCTCGTGCGCAACTTGCAATACTCCCTTGCGCGAAAACTGCCAACCGACCGCCCCCGGCTCGGCCATTGCCCCACCAAGTTTGCTGAAAATCACGCGCACGTCGGCAGCGGTGCGATTGCGATTGTCGGTAAGCACGTCGATCAACATCGCCACGCCCCCCGGCGCGTAAGCTTCGTAAGTGATCGACTCGTAAACCTTGCCGTCATCGGCGCCCATGCCGCGCTTAATGGCTCGATCGATCGCATCCTTGGTCATCTGCGATGCCTTGGCCTTGAGAACGATCGTGCGCAGCGTCGCGTTGGATGCCGGGTCGCCGCCACCGTCTTTGGCCGCCACTTCTAATTGCCTCGAAAGCTTCGCGAAAACTTTGCCACGCGCCTTATCAGCCGCGCCCTTTTTGTGTTTGATGGTTGCCCATTTGGAATGTCCGGACATTTTCGCTACCCCTCAATCGATGCTCGCTAGAAACATTTGGTGGATTCTTGTATCTGGCGTCAGCTCTGGGTGAAACGACGCCACCATTACATTATTCTCGCGCGCCAAAACAACATCATCGCCGAATGTAGCTAGCACCTCGACAGTATCGGCGACCCGAACAACCTGCGGGGCACGAATGAACATTGCGTGAAAGGGGGTTTGCAGCGATGCGACCTCGATGTCAGCCTCAAAGCTGTCGACCTGGGTGCCGTAGGCGTTACGGCGAACTTCGATGTCGATCGCGGTGAATGACCTCTGGTCTGGCCGCGCATCATGGACCTTGCTGGCCAACAAAATCATGCCCGCGCAAGTGCCGAACACCGGCAGCCCAGCATCAACTAGTTTGAGAATCGGATCGAACAAAGCGGAGGTCTCGAGCAACATTGACATGGTGGTACTCTCGCCGCCCGGCAGCACGAGCGCCTGTAATCCGTTTAGGTCGCGCGAATTACGAACCAGTCGGGTACGCGCGCCACTTTCAACTAGTGCTAGTTCGTGTGCGTAAAACGCCCCTTGCAACGCCAACACTCCGACAAGACGACTCACCGGGAGGCCTCGAATCGCTCAATTGCCTCGATCGGCGTAACGCTCGTGAATCTCGTCCATGCCGATGCCTGTCATGGGCTTGCCGAGACCGCGACTGACCTTGGCGATAATGTGCGCGTCGCGGAAATGCGTTGTCGCTTCGACAATAGCCTTGGCGCGCGGCGCTGGGTCTTCGCTTTTAAAAATTCCCGAGCCGACGAATACAGATTGCGCGCCAAGTTGCATCGCCAATGCCGCGTCAGCAGGCGTCGCCAAACCACCCGCGCAAAACAGCGGTACTTGCAGTTGCCCGGTCTCGGCAATTTCTTGCACAAGTTGCAGCGGCGCGCCGAGACGCTTGGCCCAATCGAAAAGTTCGGCAGAGTCGGCCTGAGTGATCTTGCGGATATCGCCAAGAATGTTGCGCAGGTGACGCACCGCCTCGACCACGTTGCCGGTACCTGCCTCGCCCTTTGAGCGAATCAGCGCCGCGCCCTCGCTGATGCGGCGCAACGCTTCACCCAGGTTTGTGGCACCGCATACGAACGGTACGGCGAAGGCAAACTTGTCGATGTGATGCGTCTCGTCGGCTGGTGTCAGCACTTCTGATTCGTCAATAAAGTCGACGCCCAAAGCCTCGAGCACCTGGGCCTCAACAAAGTGGCCAATGCGAGCCTTGGCCATGACCGGAATTGATACCGCGCGCTGAATGCTCTCGATCATCTCTGGGTCGCTCATGCGCGCAACGCCGCCGTCGCGACGAATGTCTGCGGGAACGCGCTCGAGCGCCATAACGGCGACTGCGCCCGCGTCCTCGGCGATCTTGGCCTCGACAGGCGTAACTACATCCATGATTACGCCGCCCTTGAGCATCTCGGCCAGCCCGCGCTTGACGCGCATCGAACCAGTTGCTGCTTGCCCGTTGTTGCGGTCTTGTGGCGAGGTCATGTACTAAGCGTATCTAGCCAATTCTCGGAGCGCATAACGCTAAAGCAACCCTGAATGCGCCACGCCAAGCGGCAGCGCAACGGGTTATGGGTATTTAACTTCGGCCGGGTCTACGCCAAGAGCGATTATTGCCGACTTATCGGCACGGGCGACTTCAACGAACGTTCGCCCAGGGGTCATCTTGATAACGGCGCCGCTCGAATCTTTCAACGTAAACGGCACGTAACGAGTTTCCCGAGTCCAGGTGCCAGATATCGCCGCACCGTTCGTGAATACCGTTACCTTGCCGCCGCCGAGGGTCTTTGAAGTTGGGCTGTAACTCTTGGTGTACTCAACTTCAAGCACTACGACGTTGCGCACGTTCAATTGCACGTCATCTACATCGACGTGCGGCTTATCGCTTTCAAAGCGATCGAACGTCGAGTTCTTTGCGTTCCACAACCAGTAAACCTTCACTCCGTCCATTGAGACCTTCACGCCATCGACCTTCTTGGCCGTTGTCGGCATGGCATCGCTGGTGCCGCGGTAAGCAAATTGCGCTGGCGGTGGCCCCGAGCCGTCTGGCGCCAAAGTCCACAACTTGCTTGTCTCGGCGAAGAGATCGTGCGGAGCCTTGCGGGTGCTATCGCGGGCGAACCCGCCATCCTTGTTGGCAATCGTGTAACTCAAGTCGACAAGGTCAGACTTGCGAATTGCCGCAGACACTTGGGCATTACCGCCGCTCCACACAAACAATGGCTTATTCAACGAACCGAGCAGGTTGATGTCTTGAAAGCGGCCGCTACGAATCGGGCCGACTGGGTCACTGCCCAAACTCTGAAACACCGCGGCAAAGCGAGTTAATTTCTCGACGTTTTCCTCGAAGATGATGTCGGCTTGGTTGATGCCCGCCTGAGGGTGAGCCGCCGGGTGGTTATCGATCTTGACGACCATCGCCGGGCGGCTGAGGGTAGTTTCGTCGCTTGCAGGCTCGCCGGTCAGCGGGTTGACGACAGCTGTTTCGACCGTTGTAGTTGTCTCCGCTGAGACCGAGGTGTCTGGTGAGGATGTGTTATCTGACCCGCTCGTCGAGTTGGACGAACCGCCGCACGCCGCTAGGGCAATGAGCGAGCCCGCGAATGCGGCACGGCGAAGAATTGAAACCTGAATCATTTGCTTACTCCTATTTACACTTCTCGTAGCAAGGCGATGCGCTCTGCCAGGGGTGGGTGGGTATTAAATAGTTTATGCAGCGAGCCGAGTCGACCCGAGTCTTTGACCCCCGACAGCGGTTGCTCAATCCACATATGCGCCGTCGCCATACTTGCAGAGTGGGTCGTAGTCGTATCGGCCTGCAATTTCTCGAGCGCGGAGATCAAGCCCGGCGGGTAACGGGTTATCTGGCAGGCCGAGACGTCGGCCAAGGTTTCGCGCTTACGACTGATTGCGGCCTGCATCAACTTGGCCAAAATTGGAGCCAAGATCAGCATCGCAAAGCCGATCAGCGCCAGAGGATTAGCGCCATTCTGGCGATCGTTGCCGCGACTCACTCGCCCGCCGTTCCACCACATTGTTCGAATCGTGATGTCGGTGATCAGCGCAATTGAGCCCACGAGCGTGACAGCGAGGGTTGAGACCAAAATGTCATAGTTACGAATGTGTGAGAGTTCGTGCGCCAGCACGCCCTCGAGCTCGACGCGATTCATCTTCTCGAGCAGCCCCGTCGTTACCGCAATTGCCGCGTGTTGCGGGTTGCGACCCGTCGCAAACGCATTGGGCGCATCGTCGTGAATCACGAATATTCGGGGCTTGGGCAACCCGCTTGCAATACACAGGCCCTCGATCAGGTTGTGGAGCCGTTTGTATTCGTTCGGGTCTGCGGGCACCGCGCGACTAACGCGCAACGCAACTGCGTCTGACTTCCAGTACGCGCCGAACGCGAAGACACCCGAGAGCACGACGGCGAAGATGGTGCCCGTTGTTGAGTTACCGATTAGCGAGCCGACCGATGCCCCCACGAGCACAACGATGAACACGAAACCCAACATCAAAAATACGGTACGCCGCTTATTCGAAGTGATCAGATCGTTCATGCGAGCGAATTTTAGAACTTGACATTCGGAACAGTTCGGGCGGCATCTTCGGCCTCGAAAAATTCGCGCGCTTTGAAACTGAACATTCTGGCGATGAATACAGTCGGAAATTTCTGGATCGCGGTGTTGAACTTGGCAACCGAGTCACCGTAGAACTGCCTCGCGTAGGCGATGCGGCTCTCGGTGTTAGCAAGTTCATCTTGCAACGAGACAAACCCCTGGTTGGCCTTCAGGTCGGGGTAGGCCTCAGACAATGCAAACAATTGTCGCAGTGCGCCGGTCAGGGCGTTATCAGCGCTGGCCTGCGCGGCGGGTGTCGACGGCGCGGCCATCGCCGAGTTGCGCGCGGCAATGACGGCCTCGAGAGCGGTGCGCTCATGGGCCGCGTAACCCTTTACCGTCTCTACGAGATTAGGGATGAGGTCGATGCGACGCTTCAATTGGACGTCAATCTGCGACCACGAATTATCGACATCGTTGCGCCGACGCACGAGGCCGTTGTACGACAGGCCGATAAAGCCGGCGATCACCAATACAACTATTAGGACTACAAATAGGTTCATGGTTTCATTCTACGCAGAGCGCGCCGAGCCCGAGCGCCTCAGTAGCCTGTCGCCGAAGTACGACAAGATTCTATTTGGCACGACTATTAACGCCGCCGACGCCTCGTCTTCTAGCAACTTTCGATAAATCTGTAAATAATGCTGCGCCAGCGAGCGCATCGAAAAATCCTCGGCACGCGATGCCCCACCTGCTACTAGTCGCGCCGACAAATCCTTGTCCGAAATGATTCGCGCCAGCGCCGCCGCTAATGCGTTGGAGTCGCCCGGTTTCACCAACAGCGCATCTTTATCGTCGGTGGCAACGTTGCGATAACCGTCGAGGGCGCTGGCAACCAGCGGCGTGTGCGCGGCCATCGCTTCGAGCAATACGATTCCGAATGATTCGCTGTGCAGCGACGGCGCACAGAACACGGTGCATTTGGCAAGACGATCAATCTTGTCGTCTTCTGTGATTCGACCCAACCACTCGATTCGGGTGTCGTTCGCGTATTGATCCCGAAGATTCTCGATACCGGCGCCACTAGATGCAACCCACAGGCGCACCTCGGGCGGCAATGACATCAGCGCTTCGAG
>JBKJMC010000122.1:0-2932 GCA_046596615.1 Ilumatobacteraceae bacterium
TATTTGACAGATGCGGGAAGCTCTCAGGGCCACCAACAGCTGGGGCGCGAGGCATCAACCGATGTTTTGCGACCCGATTGCTACGCATCCGAGAGACTCGGCCATGACATCCTCTAATAGTTCGCGCGAAACAAAGCTTGAGTCATTCGCTCGTCGCCACATCGGACCGGACGCGACAGATCTAAATCAAATGCTGCAGTTGCTCGGCGTTGACAGCGCCGAAGAGTTGATCTCTCGGGCCGTACCGGGCAGTATTTTGCTAAGCGAACTGCCAAGTTTCAGGTTGGAACAAACCGAGCAGCAAGTATTGGCGAGTCTTCGCGAGATCGCGGCGCACAACACCGTGCGCACGAGCCTGATCGGCCTCGGCTACTACGGCACGCACACTCCTCTGGTGATCCAGCGCAACGTTCTGGAAAACCCGGCCTGGTACACGTCGTACACGCCGTACCAACCCGAAATAAGTCAGGGTCGACTCGAAGCGTTACTCAATTTTCAAACGCTGATAAGCGAGCTGACGGGCCTCCAAATATCGAATGCGTCCTTGCTAGACGAGCCCACGGCCGCCGCCGAGGCGATGGCGATGGCGCACCGGATCTCGAAGAGTTCGAGCAATGTCTTTGCGGTACATCGCGACACGCACCCACAGACGATCGCGGTTCTTCGAACTAGGGCAAGCGCGATCGACATCGAGGTGACGTTGTTCGACATCGATCAACTGGTCACCGTCGACTGCTTCGGTGTGTTGATCTCGCGGCCGGCGTCGAGCGGGATCATTGTCAGCGATATTGATGTTAAGAATATTTGTGCGAGCGCGCATACGCGTGGTGCCATGGTCGTATGTGCCACCGACCTGCTGGCGAGCATGCTGCTGACATCACCAGCAGCACTTGGCTGCGACATCGCGATTGGCTCGGCGCAACGCTTTGGCGTGCCAATGGGTTTTGGGGGCCCGCACGCAGGGTTCATCGCCACACGAGATGAACACGTTCGCGCGCTTCCCGGCCGAATCGTTGGGGTCAGCACGGACACCAAGGGTCGACCCGCGATGCGACTGGCCCTGCAAACTCGCGAGCAGCACATCAGGCGCGATAAGGCGACATCGAACATATGTACCGCCCAGGCGTTGCTGGCCAATATCGCCGGTTTCTACGCTGTTTGGCACGGCCGCGACGGGCTGATCGCGATCGCGCAGCGGGTTCATGCGCTGACGAACGCGGTAGTTGCATCGTTACGCGCGCACGGCATCAAGGTTCACAACGAGACTTGGTTCGACACTATTACTATCGACGCGGGCAACGCCTCCGAAGTGCGCGAGGCCGCGTTGAAGGCAAATATATTGTTGCGCAGCATCGATAGTCGAACCGTCGCAGTCAGCCTCGACGAGACGACGACCGTGTCGACAGTTTGTCGGTTGCTACAGGCGTTCGGGGTCGAACTTACCGGCGACGAGGTCAGTAGATTGTGCCTTGCCGCGCCTTTTGGCGTACCGCTCAGCATTCGCCGCACGGACGATTTCTTAACTCAAAGCGTGTTCGCTCTGTACCACAGCGAGCACGAAATGCTGCGTTACTTACGCCGCCTGGCAGACAAAGATCTGGCGCTTGATCGCACGATGATTCCACTCGGATCGTGCACCATGAAGCTGAACGCCACAGTAGAGATGATGCCCATAACTTGGCCAGAGTTTGCCGACATCCACCCCTTTGCCCCGACAACAGACAGCGCTGGATACAAACAAATTATCGCCGATCTCGAAACCATGCTCGTCGAGATCACGGGATACGACGCCGTCAGCTTGCAGCCAAATTCTGGCAGCCAGGGCGAGTTCGCTGGCCTACTCGCGATTCGCGCCTTTCATGAAAGTCGCGGCGACTTGCAGCGACAAATCTGCTTGATCCCGTCAAGCGCCCATGGAACAAATGCGGCGAGCGCCGTGATGGCGGGCATGAGCGTCACCGTCGTCAAGTGCGACGACCATGGCAACATTGACATGGTCGATTTGCAACAAAGATGTGTCTCGGCTGGCAACAAACTCGCGGCGCTGATGATCACCTACCCGAGCACGCACGGCGTATACGAAGAACAGATCGTCGACATGTGCGAACTTGTGCACGACCACGGCGGCCAGGTCTACCTCGATGGCGCCAATTTTAATGCTCTGGTAGGGGTCGCCCGACCGGGCAAGTTCGGCGCCGATGTCAGCCACCTCAACCTGCACAAGACCTTTTGCATTCCCCACGGTGGCGGCGGACCAGGCGTTGGACCAATCGGGGTCAAGCGACACCTGGCGCCATTTCTTCCCACGCACCCGCTCGCGCCAGATCTCGTGCCACTTGAGAGCAGCACCAACGCGGTAGGGCCAGTCGCCGGAGCACCCTACGGCTCGGCGGGAATCTTGCCTATCTCGTGGGCATACATTTCGCTGATGGGTTCGCGCGGCCTAAGAGAGGCAACCGTGCAGGCAATAGTCAGCGCCAACTACATCGCCACGCGCCTAGCCGCTCACTACCCGACTCTTTACACGGGCAACAACGGCCTGATCGCCCACGAGTGCATCTTGGATGTGCGTCCTATGACCAAGGCAACGGGCGTCACCGTCGATGACATCGCCAAGCGCCTGATTGATTTTGGATTCCATGCGCCAACTATGAGCTTCCCTGTTGCCGGCACCTTTATGGTTGAACCAACAGAGAGCGAATCACTGCGCGAGATCGATCGCTTCTGTGAGGCGATGATCGCAATCGCGCACGAGGCCGAACAAATCGCTCACGGCGAGATAAGCCATGATGACAGCGCCTTGCACCACGCACCTCACACGGTGCACGACGTCGTTGCAAATTGGGATCGAAAATATTCGCGCGAGCGGGCACTCTTCCCCGCTGAGTCGATGCTCGATCGGGCATACTTTCCGCCAGTATCCAGAATCGAC
>JBKJMC010000287.1:0-2930 GCA_046596615.1 Ilumatobacteraceae bacterium
GCATGCCGCTGCTCGGGCATACTGGCATTCGGCTTTTCTTCAATGGTCCAGAGTCGTTTACGCCAGACGATCGTTACCTGCTTGGAGAGTCGCCAGAAGTTCGTGGATTATTTACCGCCGCGGGGTTCAACTCGATTGGCATTCAGTCGTCTGGCGGCGTTGGCAAGGTTTTGGCCGACTGGATTCTCGACGGCAGACCGCCGATGGATTTGTGGGATGTCGACATCCGCCGGGTGATGCCGTTTCAACGCAACCGCGCGTACCTGCACGACCGCACCGTCGAGTCGCTCGGCCTGCTGTACGCGATGCACTGGCCCTATCGCCAACCGGAGACCGCGCGCGGCGTGCGCCAATCGGTGCTGCACGATCGGCTCGCGGCAAAGGGCGCGTGCTTCGGCGAGGTCGCCGGTTGGGAGCGCACCAATTGGTTTGCCCCTTCGGGCGAAAAGGCCGAGTACGAGTACACATATGGCAGGCAAAATTGGTTTGACTATTCGGCGGCCGAGCACAACGCGGTGCGCGAGGGCGTGGCGGTGTTCGATCAGTCGTCGTTCGGCAAGTTCGCCCTCGAGGGGCCAGACGCCCAAAAGATCATTAATAATGTCTCGGCCAACGACATGGATGTGGCGGTCGGCAAGATCGTGTACACGCAGTGGCTCAATGAGCGCGGAGGCATCGAGGCCGACCTCACGGTCACACGCGAGGCGCACGATAAGTACATGGTGGTCACCGCCGCCGCGACACAGGTGCGCGACTTCGCGTGGCTCAAGGATCAAATTGTGCCTTCTGCGCGCGCCACGCTTACCGACGTGACCTCTGGTCAGGCCGTGCTCAGCGTGATGGGGCCCAAGTCGCGCGAGTTGCTGCAATCAATGACTCCCACCGATCTCTCTAACGAGGCATTTGCGTTCGGCACGTCGCGGGTAATCGATCTTGGCTACGCCCGCGTGCGCGCGAATCGCATCACCTATGTCGGTGAGTTGGGTTGGGAGCTGTACATCGCCACGGAGTTTGCGGCCAACGTTTTTGATGTGTTGGTCGAGGCTGGCAAGCAGTTTGGTTTGCGGCACGCGGGTTATCACGCGCTCAACTCGCTGCGAATTGAGAAGGGCTATCGCCACTGGGGCCACGATGTCTCTCCCGACGACACGCCGATCGAGGCGGGTCTTGGCTTCGTCGTTTCATTCACTAAGCCGGGTGGGTTTATCGGTAAGGAAGCGTTGCTAAAACAAAAGTCTTCTGGCGTGAGCAAGCGGCTTGTGCAATTTGCGCTTCGTGACCCGAGCAGGTTGCTGCTGCACAACGAGCCGATCTGGCGCGACAACGAGATCGTCGGGCACATCACATCGGGAATGTTCGGCCACACGCTGGACAGGTCGCTCGGCATGGGTTATGTCGAGAATCATCACGGGCTTGTCGACAAGGCTTTCGTGTTGGCTGGATCGTATGAGATTGAGGTTGCGGGCGAGCGTTTCGCCGCCGACGCTCAACTCGAGCCGTTTTATGATCCAAAGAGCGAGCGCGTTAAGTCGTAATCGAATTATCGGGCATAAAGTAACAATCAGATATAGATAACTAGGAGATGACGATGACTTCAGCAACAAACGGTCGACGCGGTGGTCGCGCGGCTCGTAGCGCGATGCGCGCGGCGCCACTCACCGACGACATTCGCCCGGTTCGCCCGGGCATGCCGAGCGGTCGCTACAAGGTGCTTACAGATTCCGAAGTGTTGAAGATTCACGAGGCCGCGCTAAACGTGCTCGAGAACATTGGCATCGCCGACGCGATTCCGTCAACGCTCGAGTACTTGTTGCCGAAGGGTTGCAAATTGGACAGCCATGGGCGATTGCTGTTTCCGCGCTCCTTGATCGAAGACACAATCGCGATGGCGGCTCGCAATTTTGTGTTGCACGCCCAAGACCCGAAGTTCGACATGGAGCCGTGGGGCACGAATACTTACTTTGGCACCGCTGGCGCGGCCGTGTACATTGCCGACCCGGAGACTGGCGGATACCGCGAATCTGTTTCGCAAGACGCCTACGACATCGCCCGCCTCGTTGACAAGATGGAACATTTGCACTTTTATCAGCGCGCCGTGGTGCCGCGCGACATCCCAGAGGCTGATGCGATGGATATCAACACGTGCTATCTGAGCGTCAGCGGCACAACCAAGCACGTCGGCACTTCGTGGGTGCACCCAGATCACCTCGCGGCATCGTTCAAGATGCTGCACGAGATCGCTGGCGGCGAGGACAAGTGGCGAGCCAGACCGTTCGTGAGCCAATCGAACTGTTTCGTCGTGCCGCCGCTGAAGTTTGCGAGCGACGCTTGCAAGTGTCTAGAGATGGCGGTACATGGCGGTATGCCCGTGCTGTTGTTATCCGCTGGACAGGCCGGCGCGACGGCACCGGCGGCGATCGCCGGTGCGCTCGTGCAGCAAGTTGCCGAGGTGCTCGCAGGTCTTGCGTATGTGAACGCGATCAAGCCAGGACACCCGGCGATTTTCGGGCTGTGGTGCTTCGTCTCTGACTTGCGATCGGGCGCCATGTCGGGCGGCAGCCCGGAGCAGGTGTTGTTGTCGGCGGCGAGCGCGCAGATGGCGCACTTTTACAACCTCACGGGCGGCACATCGTCTGGAATCAGCGACGCCAAGTTTCCCGACGCGCAGTCGGGCTCCGAAAAGGGCATAAACCATGCGCTCGTCGGCAACGCGGGCATGAACTTGATTTATGAGGCGGCCGGCATGCACGGGAGCCTGCTCGGGTTCTCGCTCGAGGGTGTAGTGCTCGACAACGACACGATCGGGTCTGTGCAGCGCACCATTCGCGGTATTGAGGTTAACGACGAGTCGCTGTCGATCGAGACGATGCGCGCGCAGTGCATTGGCGCACCTGGCCACTATCTCGGGGCCGAGCAGCCACTGCGAACCA